>CAJXTP010000165.1 GCA_913061335.1 uncultured Loktanella sp. | reverse complement strand
GGGCAAGGCAGCGACTGATCGCAAGACGCGTGAAGCGGCGGCGGACGCGGAAGCTGTTGCACCTGTTAAGGCGAAGAAGCCGGCTGCGGCGAAGAAGCCGGCTGTGGCGAAGAAGCCGGCTGTGGCGAAGAAGCCAGCGGCCAAGGCGACAGCAGCAAAAAAACCGGCTGCAAAGAAGAAACCAGCTGTAAAACCAAAGGGTGACGCATGACATCTTCCGATAATATGGACGACAGCGCTGCCCCGTTGATGGAACACCTGACCGAGTTGCGCACAAGGCTGATCCGGTCCGTGATGGCGTTTATCGTCGGTATGATCATCTGTTTTACAGTTTGGAATCCGGTCTTTAACTTTCTCACAGAACCGTTGTGCGATGCGTTGGCGACCCGTGGTCAATCATGTGACTTGCAGTTTATTGCGCTTGAAGAAGGCTTCTTTGTCGCGATCTCGATCTCGCTTTTAGGTGGGCTCGTGATTGGCTTTCCGATCATCAGCTACCAGTTATGGCGGTTTGTGGCGCCGGGTTTATATAAGAACGAAAAGGGTGCGTTTTTCCCGTTTCTGGTCGCGTCGCCGTTCATGTTTTTCGCAGGCGCTGCATTTGCATACTATGTGATTACACCGCTTGCCTTTGGGTTCTTCCTTGGGTTTCAGCAGGAAAATGTTGTTGGATCTGGTGCGGGCGCATCAACTGCCGCCGCGGGGATCATTTTTCAGGGATCGGCAAAGGCGTATCTGGCGCTGACGATAAAATTCATCGTGGCCTTTGGCCTGTGTTTCCAGCTGCCTGTGTTGCTGACCTTGTTGGGTAAGGCGGGCCTTGTGTCCGCGCGTGGCCTGCGTGGCACACGCAAATATGCGATGGTTGCGATCTTGATTGTGGCCGCTTTGGCAACCCCACCGGACGTCATCAGTCAGGTGATTTTGTTCGTGGTTGTGTACGGCCTTTACGAGGTATCGATCCAATTGGTTGCCCGCGTGGAACGTAAACGCGAAGCCAAACTGCGCGCAGATGGCCTTTGGGATGACGACATCCACGGGGATGGTGCAGACGGCGACGACGAGCCTGATCTGTGACCGATCTGGCGCGGATTGCAGCGGCGCTGGAGCGTATGAACCCAGCGCCCGCGCCTGCGCCAGATTTCGATGCAGCGTCTGCGTTTGTTTGGCACCCCGATCCTGACCGGCTTGTGCCCATTGCCCACGTTAACCGCGTCGATGTCGGACTGCTAGTCGGTGTGGACCGCGCCCGTGATGCGTTGATCAAAAACACGGTTCAGTTCGCTAAAGGGCTGCCTGCCAATAACGCGTTATTATGGGGTGCGCGAGGCATGGGGAAATCCAGCCTTGTCAAAGCTGTACATGCCAAAGTTAATGCGGATATTTCTGCCCTGAAAGTCGTCGAGGTTCACCGCGAAGACTTGCCGAGTATTGGGCGTTGCCTGAACCTTTTGCGTGGCCACGCCGCGCGGTTCATCATGTTCTGCGATGATCTATCGTTCGGCAATGACGACGCGCACTACAAGTCGCTGAAGGCAGTTTTGGATGGCGGCATTGAAGGGCGGCCCGACAATGTTGTGCTGTATGCCACGTCGAACCGACGTCATCTGATGCCGCGTGATATGATCGAAAACGAACAAGCCACGGCAATTAGTGCGGGCGAAGCCGTCGAGGAAAAGGTGTCTTTGTCAGACCGCTTTGGCCTTTGGCTGGGCTTTCATCCGTGTGATCAAGATGACTACCTCATGATGATCCGCGGTTATTGCGACGCATATGGCGTGCCTATAGATGATGAAACGCTGCGCGCAGAGGCCATTGAATGGCAGATGACACGCGGCAGCAGATCAGGCCGCGTGGCTTGGCAGTACTTTACCGATCTTGCCGGGCGCAAAGGCGTCGTGCTGAGCTAATCGGCTTTTTCCGAGCAAAAATATGTCCGCCGGAGGCTCCGACACTTGCGCGGTGTGTTACGGTAGGAATTCTGCTGGATCAGCTGATGTCAGGCCGCGCCGCACTTCAAAATGCAAGAAACTTGGATCCCCTGCACGGACTTTCCCGATCACCTGACCACGGCTGACGGATGCATCTTTGGCCACGGTGAGCCCTTCGAGGTTGGTATAGACCGTCAACAAGCCGCCGTCGTGTTTGAGGACCACAATCGCGACACCGCTTGTGTCGGTTGTCACGGCGGCGACGGTACCTGCGGCGGCAGCCTTTACTGATGTGCCTGCGGGGACGCCGATATCAATGCCCTCGTTGCGACCGGCTGCATAGGCGCGGATGATGTTGCCTTGTACTGGGTAGGCTAGGCGCGCGGTGCTGTCAGTGGTTGTCGTGGTGCCCAGATCTGGGGCTTCTGGCACCTCTGCTGCAGGCACTGGCACTGACGGGGTCTCATCGGGTAGCGGCAAGGTAGCACTTGGTGGAACGGGTGTTTCGCTGCCTGTACCTGGGGCAACTGCGGGCGCTGTTTCTGGCGCCGATTGGCCCGCTTGCGGGATCAACAGGAACTGTCCTTCGCGCACATTAAGGTCGGGTCCAAGCCCGTTCCAATCTGCGACGGCGCGCACTGGCACGTCGTAGATCCGCGAGATGGAAAATACGGTTTCGCCGCGTTTGACCTTGTGGCGCGCAGGCTCGGTGCCGGATGGCGCGGTCACGGGCGTCGGCGTTGCTGGAGCCGCGGCTTGTGGGCCTGCCCGATCAAGCGCTGTAGTTGCAATGGCCGTGACATCAACTGTTGAGGGTTGGATCGGACCAGTTTGCGCCGCACCGGTTGCTGGCGATGGTTCTGACACGCGGGTTGGCAAGGCGACAAGCTCGCCGCTCCGCAAGGCCACATCGGGCCCAATGCCATTGAATCTAGCAAGGTCAGATGCGCTAAGGCCCAGACGGGCGGCAATGCTGATCATCGAGTCATCTTTTTGCGCAACGACAACTTGGTAGTTTGGATAAGAGATCACGCCCCGATTATCGGCGCGAGGCCGTATGGGCATGTTTTCAACGGATTGGGATGTATCAAATCCATTGGCAAGATCACGCAGGTCAAAATCAAGCGGTGTGTCACATGCGGCCAACAGCCCAATCGCAGCTGTGGTCATCAAAACCCGTGTCATGGTCATCTGCGTGTCTCCTCGATCGCGGCGCACGCGGTTTATCCCCGTGTTCTGTCCGCATTTGGTGTCTTTTTAGTCTGCACCGAGCCCTTCGAGCAAGGGCACAAAACGCACGGGGCGTAACTCTTCGTAATCAAAACCTGTCTCGAGCCGTGTCACACGGATCAGGCTTTGCACGGTGTCGGACTGTCCGACGGGCAAAACCATGATCCCGCCAACGCGTAATTGCCCAAGCAGGGGCCCCGGCGGGTCTTCGGCAGCGGCGGTCAAAAGGATACGATCAAACGGCGCATGTTCGGCAAAACCGTGACTGCCATCGCCGGTAAATGTCGTGATGTTGGTGATGTCTTGGGCGGTGAAAATTGCTTGGGCTTGGGTCACCAGCCTGCGGTACCGATCCACAGTATAGACCCGTCGCGCAAGGTGCGACAGGATCGCGGCCTGATAGCCTGATCCGGTGCCGACTTCCAAAACTTTGTCGCGGGGTGACACTTTTAGGGCTTGGGTCATGATCCCAACAATTGACGGCTGGCTGATCGTCTGGCCGCATGAAATCGGCAATGGCATGTCTTCATATGCCCGCTCTGCAAAGATACCTTTGACGAATGCCGCGCGGTCGACCCGTTCCATCGCGGTCAGCACACGCGTGTCAGTGACGCCTTTGGATCGCAGCGCAAAAAGGAACTGCATTTTGGTTTCGGCAGAGGCGCTCACCCCAATAAACCTTGGAGTTTGGAGACCATATCATGGGCTGTGAGGTCGGCGCGCATTGGCGTGATTGATGTATATCCGTCAAGGTTTGCCTGCGCGTCTGTGCCTGGCGCGGTGCGCACGTATTGGTCGCCACCGCGCACCCACATGAACTGTCGCCCTGTCGGTGATGTTTGTGTTTCGACCGAGAAATTCACGCCTGCGCGCCGCCCTTGGGTTGTTACAGCCATGCCTTTGACATCAGCCGCAGCGCAGGGCGGAAAGTTCACGTTATAGAAAAGTGTGTAGGCGTCGTTGGTCCAGATACCCTTGTCCAAAAGCGCGCGCACGGTGGCCGCTCCATGTTGGGCTGCGGCCTCGAACGGGTCATCAAGGTCTTTGTTGTCGGGACCAAAGAACTGCGACATGGCGATGGCAGGGATACCTTGCAGCGCGGCCTCGATTACGGCCCCGATGGTGCCGGAATACAGCGTGTTTTCAGCAGCGTTATTGCCGCGATTGATGCCGGACAGAACCAGATCAGGGGGCGTATCTTTCATCACTTCGTAGAGCCCCGCGAGAACACAATCGGCGGGCGATCCTTCGGCGGCAAACCGCTTGTCACCTAGCTGTGCCAGCATCGTCGGGTGCGTGTAGCTGATGCAATGCCCAACGCCGGATTGTTCAAACGCCGGTGCGACTGTCCAAACCTCGCCTTGTGGACCTGCGATGTCTGTCGCAATCGCGTGGAGCGTTTTGAGCCCTGGCGCGTTGATGCCGTCGTCATTGGTGATCAGAATGCGCATTTGGTCCGCCTTTTACTAACCCAATAACCCCTAATGCCGACATGAAGTTGGGGCAAGCATAAGGCTGTGAAATTTAACGGCTGATTAGAAACGTGTGTGCCTGATCAAGCGTGTCGACGAGACCCGCGTAAAATCCGCCTTTTGCCACGTCGATAAGGCGAATGTTGCCGGCTGGAATATGCAGTTTGAACGGCAGATCATTTGCTGACTTTAGCTCGCGGTAGCTTGCGCCAGTGCCGTGTTTGAGGACGTTCACCGCCTGTGCGTAGTGATGAACGCTGTCTGCCAAAGTCGTGTTGCCGTTTTCGACAAGCAAAGCGCGCAGTTTCTTAAAGAACGGACCGCGTTTGAAATGATGCTGCAAACGTGCCTCGAAGGTAGAAACAAGGTCGAAAATCTCGGCTTCGATTTCGGGGACTGGTTTGGTCAGATCAACTGCATTTGCGCGGGCGGCGGTCAGCAGTTTTGTGATTTCGTCAGGTGCGCTCATGGCGTTTCCTTAAATGGGCAAGCTGCTGAGAAGGCGCGTGGCCTCGTCAGTCGGGCTTGCCAATGGGCTGCGGTCTTCGCCGGGATAAAACCGTGCGCGCGTGGCTGTCGGCATTGGGTTTGGCGTGACGATGTGAATATGTGGACCTGTGTTCTGGCTTTCGGCCGCCCAAGATTTGGCAAGGGCTGTTTGGGCTGCCTTTGTGGCACCGTAGGCCCCAAAGAATTGTTTGCCAGCTTGCGGGTCGTCCATGAACACGGCGTGACCGACTTGGCCAAGCAGCGGGCCGACATAGCCGATCAGCCGCGCGGTGGCGGTGATGTTAATGTCGATGGACTTGGACAGATCCTTTGGGCCGATGTGCCCCGCGGGGGCCAAGGGCGCTGCGTGCACGGCTGTATGGATCCACAGGTCAAGTTTGCCCCAACGGTCAAAGATTGATCGGCAAAGCTGCTGCATGGCGGCGTCAACGGTGATGTCCATTGGCGCAAGCGTGGCCTGACCGCCTGCAGATTGGATCGCATCGTCGAGCTCTTCTAACGCGCCTGTGGTTTTGCCCACAGCGATGATGTGATGCGTGGCCGCCAACTGACGGGCCATCGCCGCGCCAAGGCCGCGTGACGCGCCGGTGATCAATGCTGTTTTCGTCATCTATTCAGCCGCAACTTTGGGTTTGAACCCTTTGGCGATCATATCGGTCGGTTTGACCGGGTATTCGCCAGAGAAGCATGCGTCGCAGAACGCAGGAGATTTGGCGTCGCGTCCATTTGCTTCGCCAGAGGCGCGGTAAAGCCCGTCGAGCGAGATGAACTTGAGGCTATCGACACCCAAATGGTCGCGCATTTCGTCCTCGGTCATGTTGGCTGCCAGAAGTTTGTCACGGTCGGGTGTATCGACGCCGTAAAAGCACGGCCAAGCGGTCGGTGGGGACGCGATGCGAAAGTGGACTTCCGCTGCACCCGCATCAAGGATCATTTCTTTGATTTTTCGGCTAGTCGTGCCGCGCACAACGCTGTCGTCGACCAAAATGATGCGCTTGCCTTTGACCAGCGCCCGATTGACGTTGAGCTTTAGGCGCACACCCATGTTGCGGATCGATTCAGTGGGCTCAATGAACGTGCGACCCATGTATTGGTTGCGGATGATGCCCATCGCGTAGGGAATGCCGGATTCCAGCGAATAGCCGATCGCCGCAGGCGTGCCGCTGTCTGGCACGGGGCAGACGAGGTCGGCGTCAACGGGGGCCTCTTTGGCCAATTCGCGGCCGATGTTTTCGCGTGTCTCGTAAACCGAGCGCCCACCAAGGATGCTGTCCGGCCGCGAAAAGTAGACGTTTTCAAAGATGCAGAACCGCGATTTTGCCGGGCGGAACGGGAAGTGGCTTTGGACACCATGCTTTTCGCTGATCACGACCATTTCGCCGGGTGCAATCTCGCGGACGAATTCAGCGCCGATGATATCAAGTGCGCAGGTTTCCGACGCTAGCGCCCAGCCGTCACCGATTTTACCAAGCACCAACGGGCGCACGCCCAATGGATCACGGCAGCCGATAATTTTGGTGCGGGTCATGGCGACGATGGAAAACGCGCCTTCGACTTTGCGCAGGGCTTCTTCCATGCGATCGGGGATGTTTTGGCCCATCGAGCGCGCCA
>CAJXTP010000164.1 GCA_913061335.1 uncultured Loktanella sp. | reverse complement strand
TGGACGTCAGGGCATGGAGCACCCGACTGGATGGCCCAATTCGCTGTGTAGACCGTGCGCTTGATGTGCAACCTGCGGTGCAATTCACCAATGGCGGCAATAACGAATTGATGGTGCTACAGGTCTGCAGCCTATTTGATCCAGTTGTCCCGTCGTCTGGCCTCGGCAAGCATATCCCCAAGCAAAGCGGTGGCGCCTATGCGCTTGTCGCATCATCTGCCTTTGTAATGGAGCCGTTCCAATGAAGGGTATTGATCGCCTGATGCAACGTGTTTGGCGTTTTCGCGCCGAAGACGCCGCCACTGTCACAATAGAATTTGTCCTGATGGCCCCCATTATGGTCTGGGGGTTTCTGTCAACGCTACAGTTCTTTGACGCCTACCGTGCCGAATTGATCAGCACCAAGGCCGCGTTGACAATCGCGGATATGTACAGCCGTGAAACCGGCTTGGTGAACTCAAAATATCTAAGCGGAACGCGCGATTTGCTGAAGTATCTGACACTTGCAGAAACCAGCCCAGACTACCGCGTTACCGTATTCTTCTGGCGCGAAGATCAAGATCAGTATCACATTAGCTGGTCGCACAACCGTGGATCGCACATCAATCACACGACAACGACGCTCAATGACATTTCATCGAATTTGCCGATCCTATCAGATCGAGAACGTGCCATTTTGGTGGAAACTTGGACAGACTACACCCCGAAATACGGCGGTGGCATCGGGTATATGGTCGGCACAGGTCTCGATCCAGTCGAATTTTCAACCCGTGTGGTGATCAGCCCGCGTTTTGCTACATCCGTCTGCTTCAACAACAACCCTGATGATTTGACAAAATTGAAGTGCTAATCTGCGTCGCGGGTTGCGATCCGCAATGCAACCTGTTCGGCCATGAACTTGGCCGGACCTGCGGGCGTTGTGCCCCCAACGCCAACGCGATTACCCATGCGCCACCACATACCAGGCACCCAAGCGCGCGGCGCACGTTTGCGCAATACAAGCGTGAACCCGTTCGAAGGTTTTAGCGCAAAGGCACCGCGCTCCACACTGATAACATCAGCCAATTCGGCCAAAACGCGGCCCGTACTGTCACGCACCTGCGTGTCCGTCAGCTCAATCTCAATCTTGGTCGCACGGCGCAGCCGCTCCCCAATCCAAAGCGATCCAGCACCAAGCGCCAGCAAGAAAGCCAGCCAAAACGGCTCAGGAGGACGGGCCAACGCGACATATATCAGCAACGCGCCAAGCCCGTACAATACGCCACAAGCAAACATGCGGCGCGGGCCAGATGCGCCAAAACTGGCGTAAACGCCGTTTTCATCAGGGTCAAACATCATAGAGGCGGCTCCTTTTTGGGTCGCGCATGCCTAGCCTTGCAGCCGCCCCAAGACCAGACCTACACTGTTTGGGATCACCTCGTAACCCGCTTCCTCAGGTTCATCGTCCGTCAAATCGGCGGGAAAACCAGATGCGCGGATGTCCAAACCGGTCGGCTCTTCCAAACGGCGAATGATCTCATCCGATTGGGCACGCGGACCATACCGTTTAATCCCATCCTCAAAAATTGACACAATCAGCGGGCTAATTTCCAGCGGCACACCGTGATCCTCGGCAATTTGCTGGAACAAGCCAATGTCCTTTTTCACCAAATCCATCGTGAACGTGACATTGCGCGACCCGTTCAAGATCACCTGACTTTCGGTTTCATGCACGAAACTGGTGCCAGAACTAATCTTGAACGCCTCATAAGTGACGGCCATATCCATGCCAGCCGCTTTCATCGTGACCAATGCTTCGCACACCGACAACAAGTTGGTCGTGGCCAAGTAATTCGTGGCAACCTTTAACGTCGATGCAGATCCAACAGGCCCCGTGTGCAAAACGCGGCGGCCCAACGTGGTCAAAAGCGGCAACACCCGATCAAACGTATCGCGTTCGCAGCCTGCAAAAATACTGATGTTACCGGTATCGGCGCGGTGACAGCCACCAGACACCGGACAATCAACCGCTGCACCACCCTTGGCGATCACAATCGCAGCCAGTCGCGACACCTCACTGGCATCGGTCGTCGACATTTCCATCCAGATTTTACCGGGCTTAATCTCGTCCAGCATCGCGGTCACAACGGCACTGCAAGCCTGCGGGCTTGGCAAACATGTGATCACCGTTTCACATGTACGCATCAATTCAGCAGGGCTTTTCCCGTCCTTTGCACCGCGATTAATAAAATCGGACACAAAATCAGCATTCAGATCATGCACATAAAGATCATGCCCATTGCGCAAAAGACTCCCCGCAAGCTTTGCGCCCACATTCCCAAGTCCAACAAATCCGATTTTCATAATATGCGTTCCTACTTGCCTGTTTTGTCAGACGCTAAGGAACGGGGGCGACATGTCTTTTCCGAAAACGACACATCACTATGCGGCGACAGATTTCCGGACCATATCCCAATAAATCGCCTCAATCTGCGCGATACTTAGGCGGCCACCCGCGCGGTACCAATTGTTCATGCCAGTCAACAAGGCAATCAATGCCATCGTCGCAACACGGGTATCGGCCATGGCAAACACGCCCTCAGCCTCACCTGCACGCAAAATATCTTGCAACGCATCCTCGTAAACGTGACGTAGTGCCTCAATCGCGGCAAAATTATCAGGCGTCAGATTGCGCAATTCCATGTAGGACACAAAAACCTGATCAGTGCGCGGCAAATGAAACCGGATGTGAAACTGGGTAAACCGTTCTAACCGGTCCATCGCGTTTCCTGCGGTGTCCTGCGCGGCCCAAGCGGCCAGCAATTCATCCATATGCGTGCGCATCAGATCAAACAAAAGGCTTTGTTTATCAGGGGTATAGTTGTATAGCGCACCAACTTGCACACCGACATCTGCCGCAATTTGGCGCATCGACACCGCCGCACAGCCATGCGCCGCAATAAGACGCAGCGCCGCCGCGCGGACCCGCGGGCCAGTAATATCCGAATGTGAACCTTGTTTGCGTGCCATGCGCCTATGTAACTGAACAAACGTTCAGTTGCCAAGCCCCGATGCACGGCTTGCCCTTCCCTACGCCACAAGGGTAATATGTGAAAAACCCATAATCAAAGCCGGTGGCCATGCGATTTATCTTAATTTTAGCACTGGCGACGACAGGAGCCTGCACCGCATTCCCAGACCTCGACGCACGCGTCGATGCGGCGACGCGCAACGCGGCCTATCCAACCTTGCAACCGCTCGGCCCGCTGATCGCCCATGCGTCTAACTTGGAAACCAACGGCCAGATCACGCCCGCATCTGTGGCAGCATTCAACAGTCGGATCGCCAATCTGCGCAGCAAAGCAGCCCGCCTGCGCGCGCCCATTATCGACACCGCCACCCAGACCCGCATGCGGCGCGGCGTTGCGGTGCCTGTCGCAATTCGCTAAACCCTGCTCAACGCCACTTTTACACTGGATTCTGATACAATGACCGAACCGCTCCGCCTTGGAATTGCTGGCCTTGGAACCGTGGGTGTGGGCATTGTGCGCATCGTCCAGAAACATGCTGATCTGCTGGCACTGCGCGCGGGGCGTCCCGTGGTCATCACCGCGGTCTCTGCGCGGTCCAAAACCAAAAATCGCGATGTCGATTTGTCCAGCTACGCATGGGAAGACGATCCAGTGCATTTGGCACAGCGGAGCGATATTGACGTCTTCATCGAAGTCATGGGCGGCCACGAAGGCACTGCCCGCGACGCAACCCAAGCCGCCATCGCATCTGGCAAAGACGTCGTAACCGCCAACAAAGCCCTGCTTGCGCATCACGGCCAAGCCTTGGCAATCGCGGCCGAGGACGCAGGCCTTGTCATCCGGTTTGAAGCCGCCGTCGCGGGTGGCATCCCCGTGGTAAAAGCCTTGACCGAAGGGCTTGCAGGCAATGAAATCACCCGCGTCATGGGCGTGATGAACGGTTCGTGTAACTACATCCTGACCCGCATGGAAAACGACGGCATGACTTATGAACAGGTCTTTGACGCCGCCAACCAACTTGGTTTCCTCGAGGCAGATCCCGAGCTTGACGTCGGCGGCATCGACGCTGGTCATAAACTGGCGCTGTTGGCGTCCATCGCCTTTGGCACGCAGGTCGATTTCGACGCGGTTGTGCTCGAAGGCATCGGCTCGATCACCATCGACGACATCAATCAAGCCTCTGATATGGGCTATAAAATCAAACTGCTCGGCGTCGCACAGATGACTGGCCGTGGTCTTGAACAACGCATGTCACCCTGTCTTGTGCCAGACACTTCACCGCTTGGGCAGCTGCAAGGTGGCACCAACATGATCGTGCTTGAAGGCGACAGCGTCGACCAGATTGTCCTGCGCGGTCCGGGTGCAGGCATGGGGCCAACAGCCTCTGCTGTTATGGGCGACGTCATGGATATTGCACGCGGCAGCCGGATGTCGACTTTTGGGCAACCAGCAAGCACACTGCGCAAAGCACGCGCTGCCACCGCTGCAATCTCGGCGCCATATTACTTGCGCCTGCAATTGCTCGATAAACCCGGCGCACTGGCAAAAGTCGCGGCTGTTTTGGGCGACGCGGGCATTTCAATCGACCGGATGCGCCAATACGACCACGAAGACACCACCGCACCCGTCCTCATTGTGACCCATAAAACCACGCAAACCGCAGTAAAAGAGGCGATCGCCGCCTTTGCATCCACCGCCGTGGTCTCAGGTGACCCGGTCGCAATACGGATCGAGGCAGTTTAGCCTCGCAGGTAGTTACATAAATTTGCAAGGACAGTATTCATGACCAAAGCCATTGATTTCAACGACCCATCGCTGTCCCTAGACCTTGCGCGCGTGTCAGAAACCGCCGCCATCGCTTGCGCCCCGCTGATCGGGCAAGGCGACGAAAAAGCAGCCGATCTGGCAGCAGTTGCCGCCATGCACAGCCAGCTCAACACGCTCGATATTTCCGGCGTTGTGGTCATCGGCGAAGGCGAACAAGACGAGGCGCCGTTGCTGTATCTGGGCGAAAATGTAGGCTCTGGCACTGGTCCCGATGTCGATATCGCCCTCGACCCGCTTGAAGGTACCACGCTAACCGCCAAAGACATGCCAAACGCGCTTGCCGTCATCGCCATGGGTCCGCGCGGCTCGATGCTGCACGCGCCCGACACTTACATGGATAAACTGGCCATCGGTCCGGGTTATGCCAGCGGTGTCGTGTCGCTGGATATGTCCACACGCGAACGGATTGAGGCATTGGCAAAAGCCAAAGGCTGCAACCCAAGCGACATCACAGTCTGCGTCCTTGATCGGCCTCGCCACGAAAACATCATCGACGAAATTCGCAGCACGGGCGCCGCGATCCGCTTGATCACCGACGGCGACGTTGCAGGCGTTATGCACTGCGCCGAGACCGCAAGAACCGGCATCGACATGTACATGGGCAGCGGTGGCGCGCCCGAAGGCGTGCTTGCCGCAGCCGCGCTCAAATGCATGGGCGGTCAAATGATCGGACGGCTGTTGTTGCGCAACCAAGATGATAAAAGCCGCGCGCGAAGCGCAGGCATCACCGATTTTGACAAAATCTACAGCTGCGACGACATGGTCACCCAAGACGTGATCTTCGCGGCTTCGGGCATCACCTACGGCAAACTTGTCGCGGGCATCAAACGCGAACCGGGGTTTGTCAGCGTCGAAACCATCTTGATGCGGTCCAAAACTGGCTCCGTGCGGCGGTTGCATTTGCGCAAACCCGTCTAAAATACATTTGGGCCGTGGCAATACAGCCGCCCTCATATATGGTGGTACACAATGACACAGACACCAAATAAGCCCGCATTCCTCAATATCGACAGCTCTGCGACCGGACGGCGCTGGGTTGGCCCCTCTGTCGAGGAAGACAGGCTCGCCGAGGCAATGGCCCAAGCCACCGCGCTGCCCACGCCGCTTTGTCGGACTCTCGTGAAACGCGGCGTGACGGCTGATGGGGCAGCTGCGTACCTTGCGCCGACCCTGCGCGACCTGCTGCCAGACCCGCACGACATGCGCGACATGGAAAAGGCGGCAGCGCGTTTCCTAAAGGCCGTCAAAGCCCGTGAAAAGATCGCAATATTCGCCGATTATGACGTCGATGGCGGCAGCTCAGCCGCACTTCTGATCTGCTGGCTGCGCGACATGGGCCTGCAATCAACGCTCTATATTCCCGACCGGATTGATGAAGGCTACGGACCAAACGACGACGCCATGTCAGCCCTCGCAGCCAACCACGACCTGATCATATGCGTCGATTGCGGCACCCTGTCCCACGGCCCCATTGATGCAGCATCAGCCGCCGATGTGATCGTTCTCGACCACCACTTGGGCGGTGAAACGCTGCCCAACGCGCTCGCCGTGGTCAACCCGAACCGGCAGGACGAATCTGGTGACCTTGGACACCTGTGTGCGGCTGGCGTCGTCTTTTTGATGCTGGTCGAGGCAAACCGCCAGATGAAAACCGATGGCGCAAAAGGCCCTGATCTGATGGCCATGCTTGATCTTGTCGCACTTGCCACCGTCGCTGACGTCGCGCCGCTTATTGGGGTGAACCGCGCGCTGGTTCGGCAAGGGCTGACCGTGATGGGGCGCCGCCAACGGATCGGGATTACAGCGCTCGCCGACGTCGCAGGCATGTCCGAGGCCCCCAGCAGCTACCACCTTGGCTTCTTGCTTGGGCCCCGCGTGAACGCAGGTGGGCGGATCGGCAAAGCCGACCTTGGCGCACGACTGTTGGCAAGCGACAACAAAACTGAGGCTACAGCGATGGCCGCAAAACTCGACGAACTAAACACCGAA
>CAJXTP010000163.1 GCA_913061335.1 uncultured Loktanella sp. | reverse complement strand
AGATGTAGAGAGGTCTCGTGGGCTCGGAGATGTGTATAAGAGACAGCTCAAGAAGAGCACTTGCGTTTCGCAGGTTTACGGGAGACTGGAGCGCTTGCAGGTATTGTGGTTGCTGCGATCGCTCCTGGCATTCTGGGGGCGCATTTTGGCGCGTTGAAGGGGTATTCTCTCTTTGGGTTGCTTTTGGTTTTCGCTTCGCTGATCGTTTGGAGACAAAGTAGACATTTTTGGATGCCTATTGCCACTAAAGCACCGGCAAGCCAATCTTTCCGGGCGCTACTTCAACCTGCTATTTTTCTATTATTGATGATTGCACTTCTCAATGCGCTTCCGGTTGCAGTCACCTCAACGCTGTTCCTGTTTTTTGTGGAAGATCGACTTCAGCTCCCGGACCTTTCAGGGCTATTCCTATTACTGTTCTTTTTGACAGCTGGTGTTTCAGCACCGCTTTGGTCAAGAGTTGCCGCAAGCTTTGGCGCCCGTAAGATTCTATTGTTTGCGATGGGCCTAGCCATTTTGTCCTTTATTGGAGCGTTTACGCTCCCTGTTGGCGCAGCTTGGCAGTTTGGTATTATATCTGCGGTCTCGGGTGCTGCATTGGGCGCCGATATGGTTATCCTGCCTGCATTATTCGCCGCAGCACTTGTTAAGCAAGGCGTTGCGACCGGCATCGGGTTTGGCGTTTGGGCCTTCGCCGCCAAAATCTCGTTGGCGTTAGCTGCGGTAATCGTTTTGCCGGCACTTCAATATGCGGGGTTTCAACCCGGAGCAAAGAATACAGAGGACGCCGTCCAGTCGCTCAACTTTCTTTACGCGATACTTCCATGTGTTTTAAAACTTCTGGCCATGGTGTTTGTCGCACGGCTACCAGACGCTGATGCGTAAAAAGTGAACACTTAACTGGCCGCTCATAAGCCAAGTCAAATCAAATGTGGATTGTGAGTAAGCGCTGCTTTAGCCTCTCAAGGTCGGTGACAGTAGCTGACTGTTGTCCTTGTGTTTGTGGCCATTTACGATGGCAATGAGGTCACCGGTTATTTAGCTGTGTGGTTCGATTTTGTGTTAGCGTTACTATAGCTACAATCACACCTTGGTTCATATTCTTTTCTCCTTGGTTCCAAAATTACCAACCAAAGCGTCTAACAATCTAGGGGCACCTCACAACGTGCACAGAACGGTAGCAATTGAGATCTTCGTAAAGCACGATTGAATGCAACATCTCCATTGTCAGCGATGTCGTGGATCTGCTAAATGTTCTTAGCCAAATCAAGGCAATTGTTGAAACTTGCGTGGGGTGGCTCCTTTCAAACAGTTTACGACAACCGCACTATGGCGCATTCCGACGCCGATGGTGCAGGGGCCATCCAACCCATCTGCCAAGCCGCCATTCACACCTCCAAAAACAGCATATGCAAAACTTATACGAAACATACGCCGCTTTTTGTCAATTTCCTTGCCTGACAGGAAACTTTTTTGACTAACAGTCTTGCTTTTGGGCGCTGTATGAGTCTCAATCAGCGCAACTCAAATTCATAATCACGGAGAAACATCACATGGCCATTCTTTGGAGACATTCTGTTCTTGGACCACGCCACGAAGCCATCGGCGCCGAACTCGAAGACTGGAACGGCATGGGTACCGCGTGGTTCTATGACCACACCCCAGAGCGCGCAAAAGCCGACTATGAGGCTATCCGTACCAAAGCGGGCCTGATGGACGTGTCTGGCCTTAAAAAGCTGCACATCACAGGCAAAGACGCCGCCTATGTGATCGACCGTTGTACCACCCGTAACGTCGAAAAGATCGCACCGGGTCGCGCCATTTACGCGTCGATGCTGAACCCAGAAGGCAAGTTTATCGACGATTGCGTCATCTATCACCTTGCGGTGAATACATGGATGGTCGTGATCGGTACAGGCACTGGTATGGAATCGCTGGTTACAGTGGCCGCTGGCAAGGACTGCTCGGTTCTGTTTGATGATGATCTACACGACATGTCCCTGCAAGGCCCTGTTTCTGTTGATCTTTTAGCCAAAGAAATTCCGGCGATCCGCGATCTGGCATACTTCGGCATCATGCAAACGCGCCTGTTTGGTCGTGACGTAATGATCAGCCGGACCGGCTATACAGGCGAGCGGGGCTACGAAATCTTCTGCCGCCGCAAAGACGCCGTTCACCTGTGGGACAGCATTCTTGACGCCGGAAAAGACATGGGCGTCCGCCCTTGCCAGTTCTCGACGCTTGATATGCTGCGGATCGAAAGCTACCTGCTGTTCTATCCTGGCGACAACTCCGAAACCTTCCCGTTTGAAAACGAAACCTGCGGCGATACACTGTTTGAATTGGGTCTGGAATTCACAGTATCCCCAGGCAAAATTGGCTTTGTCGGTTCCGAAAATCACTTCGCATCCGAAGGCAAAGAACGCTTCAAAATCTTTGGTGTGCAACTGGCTGACAGTATGGCGCAAATGGATATGGGCGCACGTGTTATACAAGATAGCGCCGACGTCGGCGTGATCACCTATGGTTTGTCGTCTGAACTGAACAACTACTCCGTTGCAATTGCACGACTTTCTCCTAATGCTGCAATCGCAGGCACCAAGCTGACAGTCGTCCAACTTGACGGAACTGAACTTGCGGCGACCGCCGAAGATATGCCGTTCTACGACAAAGACAAATCAGTCCGCACCGCCAAGGGCTAATCTGATACCAAGGGCGGGAAGGAAACCTCGCGCCCTTTTCGCCAGTTTTGAAAGACCGCTATGTCAAAGTTCGAATTTCCAACCAGCATTATCAGTCGTCCCGTTTATGGAACGCTGGAACCCCGCGACGGGTCTGCCCACCTGATGATCGCCGACGCGACAGGGGCGCAGGCAATTTTGGACGTGGCGACCCCTGATATGATGGCCAAAGCCCATATCATTTATATCCCAAAGGGTGCTGAATTTGGGCACCGCCTGCGCGCATTGAACCCTGCACAATATTACGAAGGGCCAAGTTATGCGGCAGCAGAACAGCGTATCGCAAAAGCATTTGGCGACGCCAAGATGGGTCTGCAAGTCTACCTGTCCGGTTCCGAAGGTGTGATGGGCCAAGCCCAACATGCCGCTATGCAGGCAGGCGTTCCGCATACGGCGATCCAAACTGAACATCGCGGATCAACAGCACGCCGAATGCAATGTGTGCACTGCAAAGGTATCACAGAAGACGTCGCAACTGACCCGTTTCAATGCAGTCATTGCGGCTTGCATCTATTCGTACGCGATCATTACTCGCGCCGTTTGGCCGCCTATCAGGGCGTGAATATCGACGCCGAAGACCCCGGAAATGTGCCTGAAGCCAAGGGAATATACGAATGAGCGGTGCCCAAAAAATTGCCGTCACAGTTACGGCTGTTGTCCCGTTGAACGATCTCGTTACGCGGTTTGAATTCAGGCGCACTGGCGGGGGTTTGTTGCCCACGTTTTCGGGTGGTGCACATACTGTCGTTGAAATGCGCGATGGCGACACGCCGCGCATGAACCCCTATTCGCTGATGTCCGATCCGATGGATCAAACCAGCTATGCGATCTCCGTGCGCCGCGATGACGTTGGTCGTGGCGGATCGTTATTCATGCACAATAACGTGGCCGTTGGCGACGAGATGGTGATCTCCAATCCGGTCAACTTGTTCAGCCTTGATCTGCGCGCAAAAAAGCAATTGTTCATCGCAGGCGGCATCGGCATCACGCCGTTTTTGGCGCAGATTAAGCAGATGGAACGCTTGGGTGGCCGCTGGGAATTGCATTATACCTGTCGGTCTGAAGCGCTGGGTTCGTATGTTGACGAACTGACGACGCAGCACCCCAATGAGGCTAACGTCTACTATGATGATCAAGATCAACGCATTGATCTTAAAGCATTGCTCGACGGGCAACCGATTGGCACGCACATCTATGTTTGCGGCCCCAAGGGCATGATCGACTGGGTGCGCAACACGGCCGCCGCTGAAGGCTGGCCGCGCGAAGGCATTCACTACGAAGAATTCCTTGCGCCGCAGTCAGGCAAACCATTCGAGGTAAAGCTTGCGATTTCCAACAAGGTTATCCAAGTAGGCGAACAAGAAAGCCTACTTGAAGCCATGGAACGTAGCGGCGTTGACGCGCCTTACCTGTGTCGTGGCGGTGCCTGCGGGCAGTGCGAAACGCGGGTGATCGATTACACTGGCAACTTCATCCACCGGGATCACTGGCTTGATGATGCCGAACATGCATCGGGCGAAAAGATCATGCCCTGCGTATCCCGCTTTGAAGGCAAAACACTGGTATTGGACCGCTAATATGACCCTGCAGTTTAACGACGAAACCTTTCGCGACGATTATTCGTTCCACAATTCCGATCGTGCGCTCAAGCGGTTCCCGTTCCCGTTTCACGAAGACAGCTATATGTATTCGGTGAACATGGAGCAGCATCAAGGCGGCCCTGCCGACAGCATCTATGAAAAACGGTTTGATGTAGACGAGCACTATGTGTCCGAGATGCGTGACCGCGCGATGGTGCTGGCTGACGACCCACTGCGCTGTCAGTCGCTGCCGCATATGACGCTGGCTGGTTGGGACCTGTTGGAACTGATCATGGTGTCCAAATCCGAAGATTATCCCGACCTGTTTGAGCTGCATCGTGACGGCGATCAGTGGCGCTGGGTCAACAAACCGATGGGCATTGATGACAGCTTCACGTTCCTTGATGAAGCGACGCTGCCGTATGGTCCAATGGAATACATCACCCGCCAAACCCAGGGGGATTTCTGCGTTCTGGATCAGCGCGACGATAACCTGTGGATGGACGCAGGCACGATTACAACCCAAGCAGATTGGTCGTTGGATTTCGACCTTGGGATGAATTTCTTTGAATGGCATGCGCCCGTGCCGATGGCGCATGAAAAGGGTATCTTTGTGCGGGCGCTTAAGTTTCTTTTGAACATCCAACAGGGTGCGCCAGCACGGCGGCTAAATTGGACGCTGACGGTCAACCCACTGCTGGATACGTCCCCAGAGAATTATCACAAATGGGGCATCCAGAAAACATCGATGACACCAGAAACCGTTGGTGCGAAACAGCATTTGCGGGTCGAACTGCAGACGTTTTTCCGCCTGCCACGGTCCAACGCATTGGTGTTCCCGATCCGGTGTTACCTGTGCAGTTTCCAAGACCTGACAAAGACACCCAAATGGGCCCGTCGTTTGCACCGCGTTATCCGCGATCTGCCTGACGAATTGGCGACCTACAAAGGCTTCATAGATAACCGTCCGATGATGCTTGATTATCTAAGCCAGTTTGACGACGGCCTGCCCACATCATTGGGCATTTGGCCTGATCTAGATACAGAGCCGGCGCTGCAAAAAAGGCTGATCTAAACGGTCTCTTATCCGCCTTGCGGGTAGGAGATGACCGATAGGTACTTTGCTGGGAGCTTGACTAAAACATCGGGCCCGTGCGGTGCGTCTGCGTCAAAGAACAGCGTGTCACCTGGTTTCAGCGGATAGACCGCATCCCCGTGGCGATAGTCGACCTCACCCTCAAGCATATAGATCGTTTCAATTCCAGCGTGCTGGAACGTCGGGAACACGTCTGATTCTGCATTCAGCGAAATTAAATAAGGCTCCACGATCACACCGCTGGAATTGGCACCAATATGCCCAAGCAAATTGTACTGATGGTTGGCGCGTGTACCTTCGCGTTCTAGCTCAACACCCTTGCCCGCCTTGGTGTGTACGGCCATGCGCGTTTCCTCAAAGCCGCGAAAGAAAGCAGTGATCGGCACGTTCAATGCATCCGCGAGAGACTGCAATGTGGTCAGCGACGGCGACGTGTTGCCGTTTTCAATCTTGGACAACATCCCGATCGACAGGCCGGTGGTCGTCGACATTTCCGCCACGGTGATGTTTTGATTTCGGCGATAATTGCGAACCTCGCGGCCAATCGCCACTTCGAGCACTTTTTCCCGGGATCCACGGATTTTATGAGGGTCTTGCTGCAACATTGTGGTGGCCGATTCCAGGTGACGTTTTTCGATATTCATTTGATGGGCCTTTTAGCGAGTTGTTGCGATTGGGCAAGTCAGTCGTGGAAATCCTTTGAGACTGGGCCTAGCTTAGCACAAATTTTTCCTGATAGTATAAAAGTATGACCACGAGTAAAATCATCCGCATCGGCTTCCTGATTTTTCCAGGCTTCCCGATGTCGTGCCTGACATCCATGATCGAACCATTGCGCGCTGCAAACGAAATTACGGGCCGTGAAGCATTTGCTTGGTCATTGATTTCTGAGGGCGGAGCGAAGGTCACAGCAAGCGCAAATGTTGCGTTTGACCCTGATCTTGCCTTGGATGCCGCCGATAATGTGGACCAGATTTTCTTGTTGTCGGGTCCTTCGAGCACGTTTGAAAATGCACACACAGCCGACGGTAAGCTGCGCAAGCTCGCGCGGCACGGTGTCGTCATGGGCGCAGTTAGCGGCGGAGTATTCCCCTTGGCGCGTGCGGGCCTGTTGGGTCAACATAAAGCATCAGTACATTGGTGCTATGCTGCTGCGTTCGAAGCCGAGTTTCCCAAATTGATTGCGACCGATGAGGTCATCTCGCGTGATACCCGCACCATCACCGTATCTGGTGCGGCCGCCGCGTTTGATTTGTCGTTGCATATGATCGCAGACACTTTGGGTGGCGATGTTGCCACCGAAGTTGCGTGTTGGTTCCAACATCCGTTAATGCGTGGCCAAGGAGTGATCCAGCGGGTGCCAACCGCAGGAAGTTCCAGCACCGATGACATGCTGCCCCCGATTGTGCGTCAAGCGGTTGAGATG
>CAJXTP010000162.1 GCA_913061335.1 uncultured Loktanella sp. | reverse complement strand
TCTCTATTCGTCGGCAGCGTCAGATGTGTATAAGAGACAGGGCTTTGGCTTTGGACGACCGTTTGCCGCCTGACATCGAAATCGAAACGTTAGGCCAGACTGGGTTTTGTTGCATCCTGCCCGAAGCAGACGCGTTGACCGCAAAAGAAGCGATTTCCTTTGCTGATCTTGACGAAAAAACGGTGATTTCCTACCGCAGTGACACCCGTCCACACGAGGAACTGTCCCTTACTGCCCGGGCGCATGGGATGCGATTTTCCGCCCAGATTGAAATCGATACTTCGATATCCGCGGTGGGTTTTGTGCAGGCCGGTTTGGGAATTGCAATTGTCGACAATTTGCTACCTTGGCAGCAATTCGAAGGGATTGCCATTCGTCCACTGTCTCAAACAGCCGCGCTACCTTTGTCGTTGCTGGTGCTAAAAGGCAAGATATTTTCGCGTGCCGAAGACCTGATGCGCGCCCAAATTCGCGCCATCTGCGTGGGGCGCCCATAGGTCAGGCTTATGGCAATTGCCGCAATGCGTCTTGGACCGGCGCTCTGCTTTCTGAAATCTTTCGGGGCAAAAGCTCTTGAAAGGACTTTTCATGGATGCCGCGCTGCAACGCTCAAAGAGCATTACCCTCGCTGACTGGAAGATCGGGGTCGATATCGGTGGCACGTTTATGGATTTCTGTGCACTGGACACCGCGACGGGTCGGGTTGCTTCGCTTAAAGTTCTGACAACGCCCGAAGATCCCGGGGCCGAGTTGCTCACAGGGTTGGAGATTTTGGCTGAGCGCGATGGGCTGGATCCAACCACGGTCAGCCGCTTTGTCCATGGCACGACAGTGGGTATCAACACGATTATTCAGCGCAAGGGCGCGGATTTGGCCTTAATCACCAATAGTGGTTTTGAGGATGTGATCGAGCTGGCCCGTTTGCGAATGCCGGAAATGTATTCGTTGTATTGCCACCGGCCTGACCCGTTGATCCCGCGTGACCGGATATTCGGCATCCCCGCGCGGATGCGGGCCGACGGGTCACAAACTGTCACGCCCGATCTGACTGCCCTTGCCAAGGCTGTTACACAGATCAGGGCACGGGGCGCGCAAGGCGTGATCGTTTCCCTGCTACACAGTTGGCGCGACGATGCACACGAAGCGGCCGTAAAAACCGAAATCGAGCGTCTTGCCCCCGATCTGTTTGTATTTACTTCTGCCGAAGTCTGGCCGGTGATCCGCGAATACGAACGCAGTTCGACCGCGATCCTGAATGGCTATGTCCACCCACGCGTCTCGGGGTATTTGGAGTCGCTGGAAGGGCGGCTCATCGGGTTGGGTGTACCAGCACGAGCAATGCTAACCAAATCAAACGGAGGGCTGATGAATGCGGCAGAGGGGCGGCGCGATTGCGTGTCGATGCTGCTGTCTGGTTCTGCTTCAGGGGTGATCGGCGCGGCTTGGTTGGCACGACAAGCTGGCGAGTCGAAGGTCCTGACGCTTGATATCGGTGGCACCTCGGCCGATTTCGCCCTGATCATAGACGGCCAGGCACAATATGGTACTGGTGAGCGGATCGGAGAGTTTCCGCTCTATATCCCTTCGGTGTCCGTCAGTTCCATTGGGATTGGCGGCGGGTCGATCGCCAGTGTCGATGCCCAAGGCGTGTTGCGGGTTGGGCCGGAGTCGGCCGGATCGACCCCGGGCCCAGCCTGCTATGGCCGGGGCGGCATACGTGCAACGGTGACGGATGCGATGGCGGTGTGCGGCTGGCTGGGCCATACAGCAATGGCTTATGGACAGCTTTCTATGGACGTTGATCTGGCGCACGAGGTTGTCGGTGTGCTGGCAAGACAACTTGGCCGGGGTACGCAGGAAACCGCGCAGGCGATCCTTGATATCGCGGTGTCTGAAATGTTTGTTGAGGTCGAAAAGCTTGCCTCACGCAGCGGCGTCGATCTGCGTGACTTTACCCTGATGCCCTTTGGTGGCGGTGGGCCGATGTTGGGCGCATTTTTGGCCCGCGAGCTGGGTCTGCCCAAAGTGATGGCACCACGCCGCCCGGGTGTGGTGTCGGCGCTTGGCGGTCTGGTGGCCGATCTGCGCGGTGATTTCATCCGCACGATCTACGCTGATCTTGAGCCCGACATGCTGCCAACTTTGCGCGAAGCCTTTGACACATTGGCCCGCGAAGGTGCCGATTGGTTGCAGGCCCAAGATCATGTTGGAGCGGGGGTTCTGAACATGTCCGCTGACATGCGCTATGCTGGGCAAAGCTTTGAGATTGAGGTCGCGATCGAGCCGCGTTTTTTATCCGATCTGAGCGTCTTTGAACGCGCGTTTCATAAGAACCATCGCCAGATTTACGACTTCGATGATCCCTCTGGTCGTATCGAGATAGTAAACCTGCGGCTTTCGGCGATCGGGGCCGGGCCGGCGCTTGAGTTGCCCGAGATCGATGAGGTCAGCCGGATGGCCAAGGTTCTGCGTCAGGTGCCAGTCTATTTGAATGGTCCATGTGAGATCGCGCTTTATGAGCGCGAAACGCTGACAAGCGGTGCCCAGTTCAATGGCCCTGCCGTCGTTGCGCAAGAAGATACGACATTCGCCATACCGCCGAATTCAGTGGCGCATGTCGATCGCCATCTGAATATTCACCTGATCTTTGAGGAGTGAGCCCGATGTTTGACAAGATGACCCTTCAAGTTCTGGCCAACCACGCGCGCGCAGCGGCCGAGAATATGGCCCATACCCTGCACCGCACGGCCCATTCTGCCTTTGTCAAAGAAACTCAGGATTTCACGGTTATGCTGATGGACCAGGCTGGCGCTGCTTTTGCGGTGCCGATGGAGTTGGGTGCGACCTGGTATCCCGGTTTGACCTATGGCCGTGCGATTGCAATGGTCGCCGATTACAAACCCGGCGATGTCGCCTTTACCAACGATCCCTATTCCGGCCATGTTGCCACCCATGCGCCCGACACGCATCTGTGGAAGCCGGTGTTTGTGCAAGATGAGATCGTTGCGTGGACTGGTGGGCACATCCACAATACCGATATGGGTGGCGCAGTGCCCGCTTCGCTATCGCGCTCATTGACCGAAATCCATCAGGAAGGCATTCGATTTTCACCGATGAAGCTCGTGAACAAAGGTGTTTTTGATGACCAAATCCTACAGATCATGTCGACAAATGTCCGCAAGCCTGAATTGAATATTGGTGACATCAAGGCGCTGGTTGGCGCATTGAATACGGGCGAGCGCAAGGTGCTGGCGATGGTAGAGCGCTTTGGCAAGCAGGGCTTTGTTTCGGGGGTTGCCGCACTTTTGGATCAAGCAGAGGCACAGGCCCGCGATATCTTGCGCGCAATGCCGGACGGCGAATGGGTGTTCGCCGACTATGCTGATGAAGATAGTGATGAGGCTAATCCCTGCCGGCTGAAACTGACCCTGCGGATCACTGGCGACGAGGCAGTTCTGGATTTCACCGGTTCCGACCCACAGCTAGGAAGCTCGCTTAATGTGCCGTCGGGGGGCGATCCACGACACACGATACTGCTCGTCGGAGTTTACTACGTGCTCTACACTCTCAATCCACAAATTCTGCTCAACACCGGATTGACGCGTGCATTCACTTGCATCGCGCCACAAGGCAGCGTGCTGAACCCGGTTGCACCTGCGGCTGTGGGGATGCGGTCACTGACCTGCGCACGGTTGCGGTCGGTAATTTTTGGGGCCTTCAGTCAGGTTATACCCGACCGGATGCCCGCGGCCCCTGCAGGGAACAACTGCATTGTTAACGTTATGACACGAAATGAACGCACGCAAAAGACGGTGATTGCGGCAGTAAACCCAGTGGTTGGCGGCGGTGGTGGCATGCCGGATCGCGATGGTACCAACGGATCGGGCGCGGATGCGGCCTATCTGAAGAACACGCCGATCGAAATCACCGAAACCGAAGTTCCTGTTGAGTTTGTAAAATACGGCCTTGCGCAAGACAGCGGTGGTCCGGGCCTTTGGCGTGGCGGGCTGGCGACACAGATGGCCTTTCGCGTTTTTGCCCCGGACACACGTATCACCGCACGTAACCGCGACCGGTCATTTTTTCGACCTTGGGGCACCTTGGGTGGGCAGGCGGCGGGACTGTCGGATATGATCGTTAATCCGAGTACTCCTGAGGAGCGGCGGTTGGGCAATACCGATACTGCAGTGCTGCAACCCGGCGATGTATTGGACATCCGCTCGGCAGGTGGTGGCGGGCGTGGCGATCCGATGGCGCGAGAGGCATGGCGCGTAGCCCAGGATGTAGCTCGGGGGCATGTTTCAGAGGATGCCGCGGCGCGAGATTATGGTGTCGTCATTCACCAAGGCGTGGTGGAAGAGGCGGCGACAACGGTGCTGCGGACCGCAGCACCGCAGCCCGAGGGGCATTTCCACTTTGGCCCCGAGCGCGAGGGTTTCGAGGCGCAGTGGAGTGATGCAGCCTATGATAGGTTAACCATGATTCTCACGGCGTTGCCGATCCATTGGCGCTTCTTTACCAAGACCGAAGTTTTCCGCCGCATAGGTACCCGCGTAGGGGCCGCAGGGGTCGAGGCCGCTTTTGGCGAAGTTTGCGAGCGCTTCCCTGAGCTGCCACGCCCATCTCAAGCCGCCGAGGCAGCTGAATGATCGCGCCTGCGCAGGGACGCATCGTGCGGCTGGCCGAAACCGCACGCTCACCGGTCGACTTCTGGTATGATAGCGAGGCACTGCGTGCATTGGATGGCGACACGGTCCTAACAGCGATTCTGTTGTCGGTCAGAGCATTGCGCGATGCTGAATTTGGTCTTGAAAAGCGGGCTGGATTTTGCCTGATGGGTGCTTGTCAGGACTGCTGGCTCTGGCAGGAAACAGGGCCACGATTGCGCGCCTGCTCAACCCCGGTTGCACAAGGAATGAGGCTTCTGAGTCAGCCGTCGGACGCTTGGCCCGCCGCCACGCCGGAGGGAGAAACATGACCACCCGCGTCCTGATCGTCGGCGCAGGTCCTGCGGGCATTCGTGCTGCGCAGACGCTGTGTACCGCCGGGCTAAGGCCGACAATTGTAGATGAAGGCGCGCGCGCAGGGGGGCAAATTTACCGACGACAGCCCGAAGGTTTCACGCGCCCGCTTGAGGTTTTGTACGGCTCGGAGGCCGCCAAAGCCCGGGCGCTGCACGAGACTTTCGACCGCCTCGTTGCCAGCGATGAAGTAGATTATGTTTCCCGCACCTCGGTGGTTTCGCTGGCAGCGGGACAGGCACAGGTTTTGCAGGACGGAAAGATCAGGCTGGTGCCATTTGATCGGCTGGTGCTTGCCACGGGGGCGATGGATCGCGTGGCACCAGTAGCCGGTTGGCAATCGGCGGGCGTATATACGTTGGGCGCCGCACAGATCGCGCTTAAGGCGCAGGGTGTGGCGTTGGGAGCGCAAATTGTGCTGGCAGGTTCGGGGCCCTTGCTCACGTTGGTGGCTTGGCAATTGCACAAAGCGGGCGCGAAACTGGCGGCGGTGCTTGACACCTCGTCGTTGGGAACGCAAATGCGCGGGTTGCCCGACATGATGGCCCGCCCGGGTCTTGTATGGCGCGGCGCGCGGATGCGTGTAGGACTGGGGCGGCTATATCATGCGGGCGCGCAACTGGAACGGATCGAGACCGACGCGGGTGGGCCAGTAGCCTTTCACTGGCGTGATGCCCGCGGCCGAGCACAGTCTACCTCTTGCGACACGGTCGGGCTGGGCTGGCATCTGCAGGCAGAGACGCATCTGGCCGATCTGGCAGGCATTCCCTTTGACTATTCAACACAGTGGGCGCAATGGTTGCCACATGTCGATCCGATGGGCCGTGCCGGCGAGGGTCAGTATCTAGCGGGCGACGGGGTGCGAATTTTGGGGGCTGACGGGGCCGAGATTGCTGGACGACTGGCCGCTACCGCTTGCTTGCAGGATCTGAACCTGCCCACCCTCTCGCCGCATAAAGACATGCAGGCACGGGTGCGGATGGAACGCTTTGCACAAGGGCTGTCGCGGGCGTTCCCATGGCCTGCAAAGCTGGTGCGCGCCACGTCTGACGACACCATGATCTGTCGTTGCGAAGGCATCACCGCCGCCGATTTGCGCGTAGGCTCGGCCTTGGGTGAGAACGAAGCGAACCGTGTGAAATCACTCGCTCGCGTAGGCATGGGCCGCTGTCAGGGTCGTTATTGTCAACTGATCGGCGCAGAATTGATTGCCGCCAAATCCGGTATGTCTGTCGAGGGCGCAGGGCGTTTGCGTGCACAAGCCCCGGCACGTCCGGTACCTATTGGTGCCTATCAGATTGAAAATGACCCCTGATAAGCAATACTTTCTACCCATGAAATGAGGTTTCAAATTCTGCAATTTGGTTTGATAGTTTTTTACAAATGATGGCCGCGCACGTTAAGATTCTTTGCGGTGATCAACAGGGACAATGCAGATGAGTGATAACAGAGTTCCAATTATTTCCAGCCACGGAGCGAACATCCCGCAGATCGGGCTTGGCACTTGGCAGTTGCGCGGCGGCGTTCTTGCGCGCGCTGTCGAAACAGCGGCCGAGGCCGGGTATCGCCATTTCGACACCGCGCAACGTTATGAGAACGAGGCCGAACTGGGTGCAGCTCTGCGTGCCACGTCCCTGCCACGAGGCAGCTATTTCCTGACCACCAAGGTTTGGCACACAGACCTAGCCGCGCCTGCGCTGTTGGCCTCGGCTGAAGCCAGTCTTGAGAGGTTGGGGGTCGGGGAAGTTGATCTGCTGCTGGTTCATTGGCCAAGTCCAGATGTGCCGCTTGCTGAAACTATTGGCGCGCTGTGTGAAGCGCAAAGCAG
>CAJXTP010000161.1 GCA_913061335.1 uncultured Loktanella sp. | reverse complement strand
CGCCTATACATCGCCGCATCTGGCACGTTTCCATGAACGGATCAGGCTCGCGGGCACGCTCATAACCGAGGACGCGCTGACCGCGATCCTTGATCGCTGCTACACCGTCAATGGACCGGACCCGATCACATATTTTGAGATCACGACAGTCGCTGGGTTGCTGGCATTTGCGCAAACCCCCGCTGATTTTACACTGCTCGAAGTCGGCCTTGGCGGCAGGCTTGATGCGACCAACGTCATCGACACGCCCGCCGTGACGATCATCACACCCATCGATCTGGACCACCAACAATTCCTTGGGGATACGCTGACCGCCATCGCTGGCGAAAAGGCAGGGATCATCAAACGCGGCGTGCCTTGCGTCGTTGGACCACAACACGAAGAATCTATGGACGTGATCGAAGCAGTTGCAGCACGCGCAGGCGCGCCACTGCTTGCATACGGGCAGCACTGGCACGTCAGCGTGGAACGGGACCGGCTGATATTCCAAGATGACAACGGCTTGCTTGACCTGCCACTGCCCGCCCTACCCGGTCCGCATCAAATTCAAAACGCTGGGGCCGCGATTGCAGCGCTGCGGTATCTGGGCCGCGATGAAGACGCCTGCGAAGCGGCGCTGACCCGCCCCTATTGGCCCGCACGCATGGAACATCTGAAATCCGGCAAACTGGTCGACATGGCAAAACCTGCGGAACTATGGCTTGATGGCGGGCACAATCCGGCCGCCGGACGGGCCTTGGCTGCGACCTTAAAAGCACAACCGCCACGGCCCACACATCTGATCTGCGGCATGCTCAACACCAAAGATATCGGCGGTTACCTGCAACCCTTGGCAGAGGTGGCGCAAAGCCTGACCGCCGTCTCGATCCCCGATGAGCTCAACACACTTCCGGCGCAAACCACCGCCGCCGAGGCGCTTAAGGTCGGCATGCCCGCGAAAACAGCTGCGAACGTTGGGTCAGCCATCGCGCAAATTGTGACCGAAACACCAAATGCGCGTATCCTGATCTGTGGTTCGCTGTATCTGGCCGGACACGTCATGCGTGAAAATAGTTAATTAATTCCGCCAAGTGATTCGTTTTTCCTTTACGGGTGATTCGTTGTCTGCCTATATCTAGGCAAAGACGAAGAACGCACCGCTATATCTGTCAATATATGGTGCGGTCACGATTGGGGGATCGGTATGTTGTCGCATAAGATATCTGTGGCTTTGGCCATCAGCATCGGACTAAGCACATCAGTCATCGCACAAGCGACGGACGACGCGGTGAACGTCGGATTTAATGTCGGCGGGGTTGCGCAGTTCTTTGCACAGTCCGAAACAATCGACGCAGCGCAGGTCGCATCCCACTTTCGAACAAGCCCATCATGCAACGGCCCATGCCTTGCACCACTTGCAGTTGCCAACAATGTGCCCACCATCGGCGAACGCGAAGTCATTAGCTTTGTGGCGACCAAAGTGGCCGACGGCAAAGGGCTGTTGATCGACAGTCGCAACGTTGACGACCGTGGTACCGGCTTCATCAGCACATCGGTGAATATCCCCAGCGCGCTTTTGCAGCCAGATAACCCGTTCCTCAATGACATCCTGCAGGCAATGGGCGCACGAGAATTTCAGGGAACACTGAATTTCGCGGATGCATTGCCATTGGTGGTTTTTGACGACGGACCATCCACACTGGATGCGCCAAACCTGATCACCACACTGCTAAATCTCGGCTATCCCGCAGACAAAATGAGCTACTACCGCGGTGGCATGCTTGTTTGGACGGCTCTTGGACTGAATACAGAGGACGCAAAATCATGACCCAAACGAACACACATAAATCCACCTCCGCGCTTCCTTGGATCATCGCAGTGGGCGCTGTGACGTTTGCAATTGGGGCGGTTGGGGCCTTTGCGTTTAGCCAAGCGAACCAGTCCCGCCAGAACGATGCGATTGCAATGCTGGCGGCGCAACTCGCTGACATACAGGTCACGCGGGCGCAGTCACCTGACCTGCTGGCAATCACCGCGCCAGCCGCAGTCGCAGTCGCTCCTTCAACGTCTATTCCGTCGGCGTCCGCTGTTCTTGCAGCGCGCATTCCGACAAATACGCCCGACACACGGACCCAAGCCGATAAAGTCGCCGAAGCCATCGCCATCGTGAACCGCAACAAAATGCGGATGCTGACCGAAGGGGTCGTCGCAGGCCTATATACCGTGACCGCAGATGCGGCCGACGGAACTGGCACGCGGATCGCGCTCAACTCGATCAACGCGGCATCAGCGGCAAATGAATTGGAAAGAATCCTGTCCCAAGCCGCCGCCAACGGCGACATCGAAGTGCCCGGATCAGTGTCCGCAAACGGCGGGGCCGTCGACAGCAAAACCTTGCTATTTGATCTCGTCCAGCGCAGTCTTGAAGACGGGTCAGAAAAGGAAATCGCCGCCGCCGAAGAAATGAGCCGTCGGGCGTTCGAGGCCTCAGCGGCCAAGACCCAACTCGTGAACGGACAACGCTATTATACGGTCGAGCAAGGTGATAGCCTTGCTTATATTTCGCTCCAATTTTATGGCAGCACCAATGAATATCAAACAATCTTCGAAGCGAACCGCGGCGCAATCGCGAGCCCCGACAAAATTCAGATCGGCCAGCGACTGGTTATCCCCGAAGCTTAAGACAGCAATCTTGCTGGTCGCGGGCCTATGTGGGCCCGCCCAAGCAGCAGAGCTGAACTTTTGTTGGAAGGGCGCTGGCGGCTACACCATGACAGGGCGCATGTCCCTGCCGGATGCCGCCATGTTCAAAACCATCCTGACCGAAGACGACATCAATGGCTTCAAAATCTCCGGCTATCACAAGGGGACGCTCCTTGGTTCATGGGACAGCGCACAACGCAGCTCAGACGCGACGTGGCATCTGCGTTTTGATCCGGCAGGCATGCTATTCCTGACAGGCGGACGGTTCGCAAGCTTTGCATCCCAAGGCTGGAATGCGGACGGCGAAGTGGCCAATTGCGGCGCGCAGGGCTTTGGCTTTAACTCCGGCAGCTTTGGTCAAGATATTTGCGTCAACGGGTCGTATGTCGAAAACAGCAGCATTGCACCCGGTACGCCACTTGTCGCCACATTGGATCCGGTCACGCCAGATTGCCGCAATACCGCCGCCGTCAGCCGCGCGCGGCGCAATTAGTCCCGCCAACCTGCTCAAATTCATTGACGGCGTAAGACTTATGTACCAGATTCGTCACAACAGCGTTCGCCAACCTAACAGGCAAAACGCATCGCCCTTGGCAGGGCAAGGGGGCAGGTGCAAAGCCTGTTTTCTTGTTTTTGGGGCACAGGTCTCAAAATCCGAATCATCCGCGAACAAGTCTTTGACTTCATGCGACCAATCACACTAAATATAGTAAAAATGGGCTGTTTAGCCGCGTCATACAGCGGTTTGAACGAAATATAGCGGCCCTTTCAAGAGGATAAGGCATGACGATGCGCGCATTTCTTTGGGTCGCGGTGGCGCTGACAGTTGGGTCTGCAGTAGCGGCTCAGGATGTGGCCCTGACCGCATCGCGAGCCGACGTATCCATCGAGCTAAATGGCCAGCAAATCACCATCAGCCGGACCCAAGACACAGATGCAGTCCTCTCTGGCGAATTTGCCAAAACCAGCCGCCCTTGCCCTGCCTTTTGCATTCAACCGGTTATTCCAGCGGCGGGTGTAACCCCTGCAGGTGAACTTGAAGTCATTGAATTCTTACAGAAAAATATGGCCAATAACACGGGCCTTCTTATCGATGCGCGGCTGCCAGACTGGTTTAACAAAGGTGCCATTCCGGGTGCGGTGAACGTGCCATTTGCGACGCTCAGCGCTGAAAACCCATATCAAGCCGACATCCTGCGCGCCCTTGGTGCTGCGCCCACAGATGACGGCTTTGATTTCTCAAATGCGCTGAACCTGATGATTTATGGCAATGGCCCTTGGGACGCCCAAGGCACCCGCGCCGTGCAAGCCCTTATCGCCGCGGGTTACCCGCCTGCGCTTATTCAAAATTACCGTGGCGGCCTCGAAGATTGGCTTCACCTCGGCCTGACCACCGTCCTGCCCAAGGCCTGACGCATAGAAAGTCGTTTAGTATGATCCGTTCCGTCGTTGCCTTGTTTGTTTTTGCCGTCGTGCTGTGCGGCTACATTGTCCTGCGCCCTTCAGATAATGGGCGGGCGACGCCCGCAATTGGTAACGACGCAACCGTGACCCGCGCCCAGACGGACATCACCTTGGCCCCTGTCACAGCGACTGCCGTGCTGACAAATTCCGCCGTGATCCAAGCCCCGCAGCGTAACACCGCCCCTGGGATCAACGTCCCAGTTGACAATAGCACGATGGATGCGACCGCCGCCAATGTGCTGGCCGGCCTTGGGCTTAACGTCGAGCAAAACCCGAACGCGGTAAATGACGACCCAATGCTGCGCATGACGACAGGTGTTTTGTCCGGCATCGGGGCGATCACTGGAAACACCGTCACCACTGCATCGCCTGACCCGACGCCGACCACTGCGTTGGAAATGCTTGTCGTGCAAGCGCTCAAAGAAGGGCAGAACGACGCCTATATCGACACGCTCGTGAACGAGGCTGCAACCGCGGGCACTATCACCGTGCCGCAAATTCTAGTGACCTCTGATGGGCGCGTGGACACGCATGTGCTGCTGGCATCCATCATCACCCAAGCAACAATCGCAGCAGGCGGGGCCGCACCCACCGCGCCCGACCGCCCCGAAGGCGTTGAAATCCGGATCGTTCAGCGCGCTACCGAAACCCAGCAATACCGGTTCTACACCGTGCAAAGCGGCGACAGCCTTGGGGCAATTGCGGTTAATTTCTACGGCGAAGTCGGAAAATACAAACTGATCTTTGCTGCCAATCGCAGCACGTTGTCTAGCCCCAACAACATCCGCGTCGGGCAACGGCTGACGATCCCAGACGCTTAATTCGTCGCCCAATCATCGGACTGCATTTCGCGTAATCGGCTGGCGGTGCGTTCAAACTCAAACGTGCCTTCGCCCTCGACATAAAGCATCTCAGGGACGGCCGCCGCAGAACAGATCAGCCGGACGCGGGCCTCGTATAATGCATCAATCAGCGTCACAAACCGCTTGGCCTCGTTGAAATTCTGGCGCGACAGCAGCGGAATGTCTTCCAACACCAGCACGCGCAACGCATCTGCCACAGCCAGATAATCCGCAGGCCCCAGAAACGCGCCACATAGCGCAAAGAAATCGACACGCCCTGCCCCATTATGAAAACGCGGAATAACCACAGACCGGCCCTGCACCGTCAGCGTCAGCGGCGCGTCCTGCCCCCCCGTTAACGCGGCCCAAACATCGTTAATCTGCGCGCGGGCCACGGCATTTACAGGCGTGAAATACGCAGGCGTTCCAGCCAGCCGACCTTGCCGGTAATCAACGTCGCTATCCAGTGAATGCACAACCATCCGGTCCTTGATCAGCGCAATAAACGGGGTAAACAACGCGCGGTTCAGCCCGTTTTTATATAGGTCATCCGGCACGCGGTTCGACGTGGTGACAACAACAACACCAGCGGCAAACAATGCTTCGAACAAGCGGCCAACGATCATCGCATCGGTAATGTCGGTGATCTGCATTTCGTCAAACGCCAGAAACCGGACCTCGCTTGCCAGTTTAGCCGCGACAGGGGCAATGGCGTCGCTCACACCATCTTTGCGGGCAATCGCCATCTCGGCGTGCACCATCTGCATGAACGCATGAAAGTGACTGCGCTGCTTGGGGGCCTCAACGGCGTCATACAGCAAATCCATCAACATGGATTTTCCGCGACCAACCCCGCCCCACATATATAAACCGCGCGTGGGCTCTGGCGCTTTGCGAAACAATCCACCGCACTGAACCGGTTCGGCCATGGCGGCGCGGATACGCTCCAACTGCGGCAAGCTCACCAACTGGGCGGCATCCTCGCGCAAGCTGCCATCCGCGACAGCCGCGCCATATATGTCGTGCATTGTCATGCCCCTTGGATACCGCGCAGCGTGGCGTTTGAAAACCCACGCCCGGCCTCGCTTTTTACTAAAATGCGCTTGCCAACGGCACCTATCGGGGCACAAATGCGGGCATGAAACAAAATGCGCTGATGAACCCTGTCCTTATTGCTGGCTGCGTGATTATCATGACCGGCTTTGCCATTCGGGCATCGTTTGGGGTGTTCCAAATCCCCATCGCAGCAGAGTTCGGCTGGATGCGGGCTGACTTCAGCATGGCCATCGCGATCCAGAACCTTGCATGGGGGATCGGCCAACCGATCTTTGGGGCCATCGCTGAGAAAATCGGCGACCGCAAAGCAATCATTGCGGGTGCGATCTTCTACGCTGCAGGCCTACTGCTTTCCGCGGGTGCGACAACGCCATTAGAACACCAAATGTACGAAATCCTTGTCGGTTTTGGTATCGCAGGTACAGGGTTCGGCGTGATCCTCGCGGTTGTCGGACGGGCATCATCTGACGAAAACCGGTCGATGTCGCTGGCTATCGCGACAGCGGCAGGGTCCGCAGGCCAAGTCTTTGGCGCACCGTTTGCAGAATACCTGCTGTCATTCCTGACGTGGCAACAGACGTTCATGGTTTTCGCGGCGGTCATCCTTTCGGTGCTCATGGTACTGCCGATGATGCGCAGCCCGATTACCGCGACCAAAGCCGAACTTGAAGAAACCATGGGCGCCACCCTGAAACGGGCGTTCAAAGATCCGTCCTACACCCTGATCTTTCTCGGCTTCTTTTCCTGCGGCTACCAACTGGCATTCGTGACAGCCCACTTTCCCGCCTTCGTGACCGAAATGTGCGGACCTATCG
>CAJXTP010000160.1 GCA_913061335.1 uncultured Loktanella sp. | reverse complement strand
TCTATTCGTCGGCAGCGTCAGATGTGTATAAGAGACAGCCATTGGACAGACCGAGGCCCCCAATTTGGTTGCCATGCTCGAAAATCCCGATGTGCTGAAACTGTTCCATTATGGTCGCTTTGATATCGCTGCGATGATGAACGCGTTCGGGGCGACAACTACGCCCGTCTATTGCACCAAAATTGCGTCCCGCCTCGTGCGGACCTTCACGGATCGGCATGGGTTACGCACGCTGGTCCAAGAGATGGTCGGCATCGACATTTCAAAGCACCAACAACAAAGCGACTGGGGCGCAAAGCAGCTTACCAAAGCCCAGCTTGATTATGCAGCGTCGGACGTTTTGTATCTGCACAAGCTGCGCAAAGCATTTGATGCTATGTTAAGACGTGAAGGGCGCACTGAAATCGCCCAAGCTTGTTTCGACTTCCTACCAATGCGCGCCAAGCTTGACCTTGAAGGCTGGCCAGACACGGATATCTTTGCACACTCATGACAGATCAAGATAAATTCCTTGCCACCGCACAGCGGGTGATCGCAGACGAAGCAAGCGCACTGAATACGCTTGGCGCGCACCTTGGGCCCAGCTTTGGCGCAGCAATCGAATTGTTGTTGGCCGCAAAGGGTCGGATCATCGTGTCCGGTATGGGCAAGTCAGGGCATATCGCCCGCAAAATCGCAGCGACATTCGCCAGCACAGGCACGCCTGCGCATTTCGTACATCCCGCCGAGGCATCCCACGGTGATCTGGGCATGATGACACCCGGTGACGTCGTGATCGTGCTGTCCAACTCTGGCGAGACCCCTGAGTTGGCGGATCTTGTCGCCTACACCCGCCGATTTGACATCCCAATGATCGGGGTCGCCAGCCGCGAAACCAGCACCCTGCTCACCCAATCCGACGTGGCTATTCTGTTGCCACAATTGGGCGAGGCATGTGGGACAGGCGTTGTGCCCACCACATCCACGACTATGACATTGGCGTTGGGCGACGCGATGGCAATTGCGCTGATGGAACACCGCCAGTTCACGCCCGAAAATTTCCGCGACTTCCATCCAGGCGGAAAACTCGGTGCAAAGCTTGCGAAGGTCCGCGACCTGATGCACGCAGGCGACAGTATTCCGCTTGTGACAACATCAACCCCCATGAGCGATACCCTGCTGATCATCAGCCAAAAAGGATTTGGCGTGGTTGGCGTAACGGACGACGATGGCTACCTTACAGGTATTATCACAGACGGCGATTTGCGCCGCCATATGACAGGCCTTTTGGATATGACCGCCGGACATGTAATGACAAGCAACCCCAGCACGGTCGCGCCAGACACCCTCGCAGCCGAAGCAATTGGCGTGATGGAAGGTAAGATCACCTGCCTATTCGTGGTCGGCGACGATGCACGTGCGCAAGGTATCTTGCACATTCACGACTGCCTGCGCGCAGGGGTAATATAACGCCAATGGCCAGCGCCGATAACTTTCATTCGCAACTTGTAGGCTGGTCAAAGATCATTTTGCCGATTTGCGGAATTGGACTGCTGTCCACGCTATTTCTATTCGCACAGTCCAGCACCGACGAAACCGGGATTCCATTCGCTCAAATCGAAACGCTTGCGCGCGAACAGCGGATCAGCGCACCGCAGTTTTCCGGTGTGGCCGATGACGGATCAATCATCGCGATAGGCGCGAAATCTGCACAACCTGATCCAACAAACCCCAATTCCTTTAGCGCGTCTGATATGTCGCTACATTTGAATGCACCCGACGGCAGCGAAATCCGTATCACGGCAACGACTGGTGAAGTTGACGGCACCGCAAAGCAAGCACGACTACGCGGACTGGCGCGGCTGGAAACCTCAAACGGCTACACAATGGAAACCAATGGGCTTGTCGCCGATCTTAAAAGCGGGGTCATCATGTCAGACGGGGCGCTGGAAATTCGGTCGCCCTTTGGCGCGATCACCGCGGGGCGGGTCACGTTTGAAACAGCGAATGATGCAAAAGGCCAACAGATGCTGTTCACGCAAGGCGTTCGGCTGGTATACACCCCCAACAGCGCTGATCCAAAGGATACGACCCAATGACAAAACTGATGGCTTTGGCCGTGGCCCTGCTGGTCGCTGCCCCCGCATATGCGCAGACCAACATCAACTTGGGCGGCATCCGCGCGGATAGCTCTGCTCCCGTTGAAGTCGCGGCAGATAGCCTGTCCGTCGATCAAGACAGCGGCACCGCTGTATTCACTGGCAATGTTGTAGTCGGCCAAGGCGACCTGCGGTTATCGGCAGGCTCTGTGCGGGTCGTGTACTCAGACGCAACCGGCGACATCGCGCAATTAGTCGCATCAGACGGCGTGACCTTCGTGACTGACACCGAAGCCGCCGAGGCACAAAATGCGGTCTATAATCTAGTTACTGGCGTGCTTACGCTGACAGGCGACGTGCTGTTAACCCAAGGGGCTAGCGCCTTGTCGGCCGAACAGATGACCGTCAACGTCAACACGGGTGCCGCCCAAATGTCGGGGCGCGTGCGCACCGTGTTCCAGCAAGGCAACTGACCCATGACTGAACTGACAGTGCAAGACGGCGACGTTGGTTTAAAGATCGTCAACTTGCGCAAAAGCTACCGTAAGAAAGTCGTCATTCGGGACGTCACGCTTGAACTTGGGCGCGGTGAAGTCGTGGCGCTTCTTGGGCCCAACGGATCTGGCAAAACGACGTGCTTTTACTCCATCGCGGGTCTTGTGACGCCAGAAGGCGGCAAGGTTATCGTCGACGGACGTGACGTCACAACTCTGCCGATGTACCGACGTGCCAAGCTTGGGATCGGGTATCTACCGCAAGAAATGTCGATCTTTCGGGGCATGACCGTCGAAGACAATATCATGTCGATTCTCGAAATTGCAGTGCCCGAAAAACGCAAGCGGCGCGAACGACTCGAGGAATTGTTATCAGAGTTTTCCATCGAACACCTACGTCGCGCCTCCGCTTTGGCGCTGTCTGGCGGGGAACGACGTCGCGTCGAAATCGCGCGTTGTTTGGCGGCGGGGCCGAAATATGTACTGCTGGACGAGCCTTTCGCAGGGGTTGACCCGATTGCGGTCGGTGAAATCCGTCACCTTGTCGCGGACCTGAAAAATCGGGGAATCGGTGTGCTCATTACCGACCATAACGTGCAAGAAACCCTGCAAATTGTCGATCGGGCCTACATCCTACATGACGGTAAAGTACTCATGAGCGGAACCACCGCAGAAGTCGTCGCAGACGAAAATGTGCGCCGTGTTTATCTAGGCAATAGCTTCCGAGTGACCTAATTGTGCGCAACCTTAAGCAATGCAGCATTGACAACACCCCCCTTCATGACGCCAACTGTACGAGATGACAGACCCGATTTTCATCTTCACCACCGATCAGGCGCCTGCGTCCGCCCGTTGGAATAAATGTAATGAATTCGGTCGGTTATCGTTCTCACGATATAGCATGTGACCCTTTGACAGGCTGACTGCCTGTGCATTCGCCACATGCTGAAACAATTAGAATTGGAGAAACGATGCGCTATCAGATCAGTGGTAAACAGATTGATATTGGCTCAGCCCTACAAATCCATGTCGAATCAGAACTCAGCGGAATTTTGGAAAAATACGCCGGGCGACCGACAGATGCACATGTGGTTTTCTCTAAATCAGGGCACGAATACGTCTGCGAAGCTGTTGTTCATCTGTCGACAGGTCTTACGGCGCAAGCTACTGGCCACGCACACGAAATTTATGCGGCTTTTGATGCTTGTTCTGAGAAAATGGACAAACAGATGCGCCGCTACAAGCGCCGATTGAAGGACCACCACAAGGAACGATCACAACCAGTTGAACTTTCTGCCTCAGCCTCATATATCCTCGCTCCAAGTGATGAGTCGAAAGAGGTTGAGAACGATACCGTAAACGCAATGATCGTCGCAGAGATGGAAGAGAAAATCCAATCCCTGTCCGTCGGTGAAGCGGTGATGCAAATGGAATTGGCCAACAAACCCGTGTTGGTATTCCGTAATGAAAAGCATGGCGGTGTGAACGTTGTTTACAGGCGCGAAGACGGAAATATTGGCTGGATCGATCCCCGTTCAACGGGTTGATCCAGTAGGTCGCATTGACCAGAAAGCTTTGACATGAACCTTGGCGATATCCTCCACCAAAATGCGGTGAAGACCATCAGTGCCTGCACCAGCAAGAAACGTCTGTTTCACGATCTGGGCGAGCTTGCCAATGTGTGCTACGGCCTTGATTCCGCAAGCGCAATCGAGGCGTTGATTGAACGTGAAGGTTTGGGTCCAACAGGTGTGGGGCATGGCATTGCACTGCCCCACGCACGCATTGATACGGTCACATCTGTCTGCGGTATTTTCATTCGTCTGGAAAAGCCGCTGAATTTTGATGCGGTTGACCGGCAGCCAGTTGATCTGGTTTTTGCTTTGCTCGCACCCAAAACGCATGGCGTGGAACATTTAAAAGCACTGGCATTGGTGTCGCGCACAATGCGTGACCCTGACATCTGCGCCAAGCTGCGTGCGAACAGTGACGCCGGTACGATCCACACGATCCTGACCGATTTTCAGACGATCCAAGCCGCTTAAGGCGACCGCCAATCCCCAAAACCAAACGCAAGATAATCGCGCTGGCACGCATCACGCCCTGCCTGCTCGATTTCTTTGTCATAAATGTCTGTTAGGCGTGTTGCATATGGGTCGGTGTCGGACAACGGCTCGGGCATGCTCGTGCGGCCCAGCTGACCGGCCAACATCGCCAGATCGCCACGCAGATGGTCCTCACGCAGGATCATGTCAGGCACGCCAAAGTTGGCCATGCCTTGCAGTAGCGTTAGCTGACTGGCCCAAGATCCGTCCACACGCAACGCCGTTTGCCCGCCCAAGTTGGCCTTGAGAAACACCAGCCATGACAAAAACGCCGTCCGGTGAGCCACCGCATCATAGCTTTCGGCAGCATCGTCATTGGGTAAAAGTACCTTATGGACCTTGCGCAACGTGTTACGGATTTCGACGTAAGACCCTTCGCCCGTGTTCAGGATGTGCTTACAAAACGCGGCATGGGCACGCGCTAATGGATGGCGCAATACGGTAAAACTGCGGTGGCCTGGGTGCTTGCGCTTCCATTGACGCAGTTCCTTTTGCGAAAAGTCAGTGCGGACATCATCCACAGTGGCATCGTCCAAACGACCCATCCAATCGCGCACCGCATCATCGGGACCCGACTTGACGGGCATATACAACAGACCACTTTCGGGCGCGGTAAAATACGTCGGGGTCATCGGGCCGCGGCGGGGTTCAAAATTCGGAGTCCGGCTCAGGTTAAACCGATCCAACTTCGCCAATGACCGTTCCATCGCGGCAAAATCTACGACCTTTTCAGACATCGGCATCGGGTTTTGCTTTTTCAGCGACTTATCAAGGCCCGCAATTCTGTTCTGACATCCCAGATAATCGGCCAAACCGTTCATCACATCCACGCTCTGCAAGTCCTCGTAGGCGACGTAAAATGCGGTCTGTCCCAGCTTTTGCAGCGTGTTCAGCAATGTGACCTGAAATGCCTGTAGCACTTCAAGATGCGCTTCAAACTCGCGGTCGTTAAAGTCAATTTTGCGGGTTTTGGCATGGCTGACGTTGGTCATTTTCCATTGACCAGTGGCGGACGCAATTTTCCAACTGACAAAACTTTCAACCGGATTACGCGTCAGAATAATCTTGGCGCAGCGGCGGTCCGCCATGCAAATATCCAACAGGCGCTGGTCGTGATTGTTAAAGAACCGGAACCCGTTCACCCCCTCAGCAGCCTTAATCCGGTCCACCAATTTTTGCGGATCAGCGTCGCGTTCCTTTTGGGTTACGCCAAGGATATTATCAGACTGCGGGTAGCCAATAAAATGCGGGTTAAACGCCTCCCCGTGGCAAGCGAGCCCGTCAAATGTATTGATATTCGTTTCCAGGAAATTGGACCCAGTCCGCATTTCTGCGAACACTACAAAATAGTCGAAAGCTGCCATGACTTAGCGCACCAAATATGGTTTGCGTGGTTTCGGCACCGCGTTAATCGGCCCCTCATCCACGGGAAAATCACCCATCAGATAGGGATGCATTCCTTGGTTTTTCAGGTTTTGCAAAAATTGACCAAATCCAGTGAGGTCAACCATGCGCGGGGCTTCTGTCAGGCGACGCACGGTTTTACCGGTCATTTCATCGACGATCATCTGCAAGGGCTCCATAGGAGACTGAATGAAATCAGCCATCGTCCAAATCTTGACCCGCGCCTTAGCCCACGGTGACCGCAATACGCTTAGATGCTCATTCTCAACCTGCTGCAGATGCGCCGCTTCTTGGCGAATGTCGGCAAAATTTCGGTTGGACTGGAACAACTTGACCGCCCAAGCTCCTGAAATCACCGACACATGCGCATTGGGGTCGGTGGCCAGCATCCAACTAATGAACTGCGAATCCTGTGGGCCAAATTGGATGCACTGGCGTTCGCCGCGCGTGCTCCAGATAAGGTTAGTCAGGAACATTTGACTGTTATGATCACGCAAAATCGGGTTGTCAGTCAGCGCGCCGCTAAACGACCCTTGGCGTCCGTCAAATTCAACACGGTCGGGCGCGTAAAGATGCCCATGCACACGCGCGCCTGTAACTTTGGCTAACCAAGGCTCAAAGTTCTCGAACAACTCGGTGAAGCCTTCAAAAACGGAATATGGGGCCGATGTGACACCATTTTCCCAGTCACGGTTGGGATATCTGCTTTGCATATATAGCCCGGGCCGACCGCGCGTCCGGCGATCAACTGCTTTGGAAAAAATCCGGTCAATCTTGCCTGGATTTGGCTCCGAGCCTTTCATTGCCTGTCTCTTATA
>CAJXTP010000159.1 GCA_913061335.1 uncultured Loktanella sp. | reverse complement strand
TCGGTCGACGTTATTACCGGCACGATTAAGGCCAACTTCCCGACACGGATTTCGTTCCAAGTGACGTCAAAAATTGACAGCCGGACGATCCTTGGGGAAATGGGCGCGGAACAATTGTTGGGCATGGGCGACATGCTTTACATGGCGGGCGGAGGCAAAATCAGCCGAATCCACGGGCCATTTTGTAGCGACGAAGAGGTCGAAGAGGTCGTCAATTTCCTCAAAGGATACGGGCCGCCAGAATACATGTCCGGCGTGGTCGAAGGGCCGGCAGATGGCGCAAGCTCCAGCATCGATCAGGTGCTTGGTTTGGGCAGCGGGTCCGACACCGAAAACGCGCTGTATGACACCGCCGTGGCCATCGTGATCAAGGACCGGAAATGTTCGACGTCCTACATCCAGCGCAAGCTTGCGATTGGGTACAATAAGGCCGCAAAATTGGTCGAGCAGATGGAAGACGAAGGCGTCGTATCTTCGGCTAACCACGTCGGAAAACGCGAAATCCTCGTGCCTGAACAGCACCACTAAGGACAGATCATAACCAGGCGGTCATCGTATTGGACGTTTTGGGTGTCGCGGTGGGACCGCATTTGGCGCGCTATTTCTCGAAATAGTTAATCCGTAATGTGGTGCGCGGCGGCATATGCGAAACTTATGCAAAACATATACAAAAATTACACCTGTTTTGGGCCATCCGACAAATGGTTAACACAGCAAAAAGCCCCCGCTTGATCACTCAAGCGGGGGCTCTTTATGTCTGTCGCGACGCGTGGGGTTTGCTTAGACCAAACCTTCGCGCTCAAGCTTTTTCCGAGCCAGCTTGCGCTGACGGCGGATAGACTCGGCTTTCTCGCGTGCTTTACGAATGGACGGTTTTTCGAAATGTTCTTTTAATCTCATTTCACGAAAAACGCCCTCACGCTGAAGTTTCTTTTTCAGAGCACGCAACGCCTGATCGACGTTGTTCTCACGAACACTAACCTGCATGTGGTTTTCACCACCTCTCTAAGTTAAATTTGCAAAATTGCAGGAATTGGGCGGATAGCAACTTTGTTCCAGCTTGTCTAGTGTGGGCCCAAGCCACACAAGGAGACCGCCATGCACACCCAGATACCCGACCCGATGTTGGACGCCCTGCTTGATGCCGCAATCGCACATGTGCCATTTGATGGCTGGTCACCCACCACATTTAGCGCGGCTGTGGCCGAAGTCGGGATTGATCTCGCGCATGCCAAAATGTTGTGCCCGCGTGGATCTGCTGATTTGGCTGTGGCCTATCATTTGCGTGGTGACGCTAAAATGACAGCGGCTTTGGTTGATGCGGATCTGACCGATATGCGGTTCCGTGACCGCGTTGTTCACGCGATTAAATTGCGTCTCGCTGACGGCGACAAAGAAATCGTGCGCCGCGGATCGTCGCTATTCGCGTTGCCGCATATGGCACCAGAAGGCGCCAAGCTGATTTGGGGCACCGCCGATGCGATCTGGAACGCGCTGGGTGACACGTCGGACGACGTAAATTGGTATACCAAAAGGGCAACGCTTTCAGGGGTTTACGGGTCGGTCGTTTTGTACTGGCTCGGCGATGATGGCACGGGGATCGACGACTTCATTGACCGCCGGATCGAAAACGTCATGCAATTTGAAAAGGTCAAAGCGCAGGTCAATGACAGCGCAATCCTAAAGCCGTTCACGCGCATTCTGGCCAGCCTGACCAGCACGATTAAAGCGCCCACGCGCACTCCCAACACCGACCTCCCGGGCATTTGGCACAAAGGAACAGATCAATGAAAGCCGTAGAAATCACAGCCCATGGTGGCCCCGATGTCCTGAAGCTAACTGACCGGCCAATGCCAGTCGCAGGCCACGGCGAAGTGGTCATTAAACTGGCCTATGCGGGTGTGAATCGCCCCGACGCCCTGCAACGCGCAGGCCTGTATAATCCACCCGCAACCGCAAGCGATTTGCCGGGGTTGGAAGGTGCAGGCGAGGTTGTATCCTTGGGCGACGGCGTGACCAATGTGTCTATTGGCGATCAGGTTTGCGCGTTGCTGCCTGGCGGTGGATATGCAGAATTTGTGACGACCGCAGCGGCCCATTGTTTGCCTGTTCCCAAGGGGTTGAGCCTGAAACAAGCGGCCTGTTTGCCGGAGACGTTTTTCACAGTTTGGTCGAATGTTTTCATGCGTGGCGGCTTGCAAGCCGGAGAACGGTTCTTGGTCCACGGCGGCAGTTCTGGCATCGGGACCACGGCGATCCAATTGGCCAATGCATTTGGGGCGCGGGTGTTTACGACTGCCGGTTCAGATGAAAAATGCGCGGCCTGTCTGGCGCTTGGCGCGGAGGTCGCGATCAATTACCGCGACGCTGATTTCGTTGATGTGATGCGGTCCAATGGCCGCGCTGATCTGATCCTCGACATGGTCGGCGGGTCCTATATGCAGCGCGATATTAAAGCCTTGGCTGACGATGGCAGGCTTGTTCAGATTGCGTTCTTGCAAGGCCCAAAAGCCGAGCTGAACTTGATCGAAGTCATGACCCGCAGATTGACGATAACGGGCAGCACGCTGCGCCCACAGTCAGATTTGGCAAAGGCCCGCATAGCGGATCAGTTGCGCGATCAAGTATGGCCACTGCTTGCCGCAGGTACCGTGGCTCCCGTGATGGATCAGGAATTCGCGCTTGCTGATGCCGCCGCCGCCCATGCGCGCATGGAAAGCAGTGCCCATATCGGCAAAATCGTTTTGAAGATCGGTTGAGCCTCCGGCGGGAGTATTTTTGAAAAAGCGAGGCGGATTATGTGCGGGAGTTCTCAAACGCGGCCCATGCATCCATCAGCTTGTCGAGGTTGAAGTCCGGCTGACGTGCAGGTTCAAGGATGATGTTCTCGGTATCCAGCAGTTTTTGGATCGCATCCTTTAGGGTTGGGATCACTTCTGGTGGAACGACAAGACCACCATGCCGATCTGCATGGATCAGGTCCCCTTGGGCCACTTGCATCCCGCGAATGTTGACCGTTCCACCCAAGCTGCGGACGTGCACGAATGCATGGCTTGGCCCGATGGACCCCGCGATAACCGGAAAGCCGGCGGGCATATCGCCAAGATCGCGCATCACCCCGTTGGTCAGCGCGCCTGCCATGCCAAGTCCCTTGTGGACCGTGGTGTGAACCTCGCCCCACCACGCCGATACGCAATGAGGTTCGTCGACGTCTTCGACCACTGCAATGGCGGGGCGCGGCCCTTCGGACATGTTTCGGAAATAGTCCAAACGGCGGGCGCGGATCACATCGGGGTCTTCGGTCGGCGGTGCGCGCCCTGCGATTTGAGCGGTCCGTGCAAAGCCGACAATCGCAGGTGCCGTTGGATCTGACGCGAACATCGTGCCCTTGGTGTAGCCGTCAAAGCCGCGTTTGCCTTGGGCCACTTCGATTGCGTTGCACACAGTGGGCGTGTCGACCTTTTGCATCAGGTCCAAAAGCCCATCGGGCAGAGTTATGTCAGCCATTGTAAAAGCGCCTTATTGGTTAAGTCGGGTTGCTCAAGCGTCGGTAAATGCCCGGCATTTGGTATGATTGTGAGGGTCGCATCTTGGATCAGGCTCGCTATTAGTTCGTGTCTGTGGACGGGGCAAAGCGTGTCAGTCGCTCCGCATAAAACAAGCGCAGGCACCGTGACGCCGCGCAGTGTATCTTGTTGATCAGGGCGGGTTTGTAACGCGCGTGATTGGCGCGCAAATGCATCAGGACCCAAGATTTCGGCCATGGACATACACAGGTCAAGGATCAATCCTTGGGTCGGGCCATCTGCCAGATAGTTTGGCTTCATCTCGTCGCGCATCACACGGCGCAAGTCACCTGCAAGGGCCGCCGCAATCTGTGGGTCACGGTTCGCCGCGACGGTGGGATGTTCGGCCTTGGGGTTGGTATCCAGCAGGGCGATCCGGCTGATCCGGTCGGGGGCCTGCGCCCACATTTCCATCGCGACAATCCCGCCCATAGATAGGCCTGCCAATGCAAAACGAGGGGGCGCTTGATCCAAAATTCGCGCGGCGATCTCGGTGACGGTATCCCCAATAAGCGGGGCGACCACGATCATCCGATCATGAGAGAACGCATCAATTTGCGGCGCGAAAAGTCGCGCGTCGCACATCATGCCGGGAATCAGTAAAAGCGGATCATGGGTTGTCATAAGGCGACTGTGACAGCTCATGCATACGCATGCAATCAGAGAGCGCTTATGTTTTGTAAGGTGCCATGCCTTGGCGGGCCAATTCGTCGGCGCGTTCGTTTTCGGGGTGGCCCGCATGGCCCTTGACCCATTCCCATGTCACATCGTGCCGCACAGTTGCCGCATCAAGCCGCTTCCAAAGCTCTTCGTTTTTGACGGGTTTGTTAGCGGCAGTTTTCCAGCCCTTCTTCTTCCAGCCAAAGATCCACTTGGTGATCCCGTCTTTGACGTAAACGCTGTCGGTCACGACTGTGAGGGCGCTGGGCCGTTCCAATGCTTCAAGCGCAGAGATCGCGGCCATCATTTCCATCTGGTTGTTTGTAGTCAGGGCGGCGCCGCCGTTAAGTTCGCGCTTTTTGACCTCGGTATCGCCATCTCGTGCGATCATGATCGTGCCCCAACCACCGGGCCCTGGATTGCCCGAACATGCACCATCGGTATAGGCGAAAAGCTTAGTCATTTTTACGTGCCCTCATTGCGACAAAGGGGTCGTCGGTGCCCGCGCAGCCGACCTCGTGCCCCTCAACGGTCGCGATAACCGCAAAGCCAGCGGTTGTCAGTAGGTCATGTAATTCAGTGACGGTTAGGTAGGTGTATAATCGTTCGATGTCGTCGCGGGCCTCGCCGGTTCCGGTCTTCAGTGCGACATGCAAAATGCCATCGCGGTGCAATGCCGTCGCCAAAGCGGCCAATATCCGTGGCAAGTCCGCCCGAGGTGCATGCAGTAGCGAAAAGTTGGCCCATATCCCGTCGTAGGTATCGGCCATAGCCACGTCATCAAACGTCAGCATCCGTGCGCCAATTTGATGGGTCTCATTGGCCAGATCGATCATCCCTTGCGATGCATCAACCGGATCGGGCACAAACCCAGCGTTGCGCATATAAACAGATGCGCGCGCTGGCCCACAGCCAAGATCAAGCACATGTGCTTGCGGCGGCAACAGCGCCATGAACGCCAATAGCTGATCTGACGGCGCGTCAGTTCCGGTCATGTTTGCATAGCGTTCGGCGGCTGCATCATAGAATGCGATGGTTTTTGCGTCAGGCATCAGATGCCACCATCACGGGTGCGTGGTATCTGTGTCATGTTTTTCCCATCATATGCGCTACCGTTGCCTTTTTCCGAGCCCAAATATGTCCCCCGGAGGGACGGGTCGCAGGCATTCCCTTAGGTTGTTTCACGCAGAACCCGTGGCACTTTAAATTCGACGTTCTCAATAGCTGTTTCGACAACCTGCGTTGTCACATCGTAATGGTCGCGGAATGCGTCGATGACTTCGTTGATCAACACTTCGGGGGCCGAAGCTCCTGCCGTGATCCCCATTGTTTTGATGCCCTCAAGAGCCCGCCAATCAATATCGGTCGCCCGCTGCACCAACTGCGCATAGGGACAGCCCGCGCGCGCGCCGACCTCAACCAAGCGTTTGGAATTTGATGAGTTTGGGGCGCCTACAACAAGCATCGCGTCGCATTTTGGCGCCATTGCCTTCACTGCTTCTTGGCGGTTTGTGGTGGCATAACAAATGTCTTCTTTGTGCGGCCCAATGATCGCTGGAAAGCGGATATTCAAAGCGGCCACGATGTCTGAGGTATCATCCACTGACAGGGTTGTCTGGGTCACATATGCCAGCTTGGCTGGATCGCGCGGGGTGACGCGGCCTACGTCGGCTACGGTTTCGACCAACAGCACTTCGCCGTCGGGCAATTGGCCCATGGTGCCGACTGTTTCGGGGTGGCCTTCATGGCCGATCATAATCATTTGCAGGCCGGCATCCGCGTGGCGCTGGGCCTCAATGTGGACTTTGCTGACCAGCGGGCAGGTGGCGTCGACATAGACCATCTCTCGGGCTTGGGCAGCCTGCGGCACTGATTTGGGCACACCGTGCGCTGAAAAGATCACTGGGCGGTCCGGCGGACATTCGTCCAGTTCTTCAACAAAGATCGCCCCTTTGTCGCGTAGCCCATCGACCACAAATTTATTGTGCACAATCTCGTGGCGCACATAAACAGGCGCTCCCCATTTTTCGATCGCCAGCTCGACGATCTTAATGGCGCGGTCCACGCCTGCGCAAAACCCGCGCGGCGCGGCAAGATAAAGTGTCAGGGGCGGTTTGGTCATTGGTGTCTCCGGCGTGGCCTGTCACAGACCTAAGCCCAAAGCGGACAAACGAAAAGGGCCGCGCGATGAGTGATTTCCGCGCGGCCCCATTTTGGTGCAATAATTTCCGATGAACAGTTAGGTATCGTCTGACTGCGCAGGGGTAACTTCTTGGCGCGGTTCGCGGATTGGTCGGCCGACAACATCGCGCAATTCGTCAAGCTCGATGAAGTTGTCACATTGCCGACGTAGATCGTCTGAGATCATTGGCGGTTGGCTACGGATCGTAGATACAACCGAAACCCGCACACCTTTGCGCTGCAATGCTTCAACCAAGGGACGAAAATCGCCGTCGCCTGAAAAGATCACAATATGATCGACATGAGGTGCAAGCTCCATCGCATCGACGGCCAATTCGATGTCCATGTTGCCTTTGACTTTACGCCGACCCATGCTGTCGGTGTATTCTTTGGCGGGCTTAGTCACCATCGTAAAGCCGTTGTAATTTAACCAATCAACCAGCGGGCGGATCGGCGAATACTCGTCATTTTCCAAAAGAGCAGTATAGTAGAACTGTCTCTTATACACATCTGACGCTGCCGACGAATAGA
>CAJXTP010000158.1 GCA_913061335.1 uncultured Loktanella sp. | reverse complement strand
CGAGATGTAGAGAGGTCTCGTGGGCTCGGAGATGTGTATAAGAGACAGGTCGGTATGCCTGAATAGCCTGAAACCCTTTGAAGAACAGCAATGGCTGCAACAACCGATGGCACGCTGGGTCGCGGTCAAGGATCGCAACAAGATCGGCACGTGCGGCGGCCGCAAGGTCAGGCTCTTGCTCCATGGCATCATCGGCCAACTCGCGCAAAATCTGTTCGGACATTTCCGCAGATGCCAGTTTCATTGCGATCCGGTGTGCAAGCGCGCTTTCCAAGTTATTGTGATGAAGAATCCCACTGTGAACAAGTCCGCCCATAAGCGGTTCGGACGCAATAGAATCTATCGCCTCAGCATGGATACGGTGCCAAACTGGGTCAACTGACGTGACGGACGACGTGGATGGGGAAACGGCCATGGATTATCCTTTTGATCTTGCTCAACACCTACATCAGATAGGTATGTTTGGCCAAGAATAAACCTGTGATGGGCGCCATCACGTTATTTCATACACAGCGCAGCTACCACTGTTGAAAGGCACGCCAGATAACCCGCATCACACCCTTTTAGGAGCGGCGCCTTGATATGCCCCATACATGCGTCCGCCAGGCTGCCCGCCCCCCATATCGGATGGGCCCGTCCCGTTTTTTTGCGATATTTATCCGCCGTGTGCGCGTTTCGGATCAGTTTCTGCGCAATATCCTGATGATCCTCTGCGGGTGCTGCCAGCAGCACCCGCGTTGCGATATTGAGATCAGTGAGATGAGCACGCCGCATCAGGCATGATCAGTAATGGAGATTGAGGTTTCAGCACCAGCACCGTATCGGTCTGACACCTGTGCAACCGTCATCTGATAGGCGCCTGCCCCAAGATCACTTTGTTGATCCGCAGATGAATAGATCCACAGCGCATTTGTGACTGTTTCTTGGCGCAAGACACTACCATTTTGACGGATGGTGACTTGATAGACTTCAGACACTTCGCCCAACGGGACCTCAGTTGCTCCCCAAAGATCGCCATCAACACGCGTGGCACGCACCCACTGAAAACTGTGCGTGGCGCCAGCCAGCGATTGCCGCAAGTGAACAACAGGATAGGGACGATAGCCATTCCCCCGAAACGCGTGCAGCGCATATTTGAAGCTTGCTGAACTTACCGCCTGCTTTGCCGGGCCATACCGGTAGTGCCTGTCCAAGCCGCGTGATGCAGACGGTACCGTAATTCGTGCGGGACGCCCGTTCATCACAACCACAAATGACCCTGCTGGCCATGCATCTTGAATCATACCCGACGTGCCAGCCTGACCGCGTAGCAGTTGGCTAATCTCATATCTTCGTGTCCCTGTCGGGTCTGTTTGGGCAAACTGGATAATTTCCCACATGTCCGGCGTCCCGTCGCCAATTGCGAGCGTATTTGATCCGCTAAGCAGCGCCGTTTGCTCTGCTGATGACAAACTACCGCTGAGCAATTTCACCTCGCCCCCCGCCTGCCGATCCCAAACGCCAGTTGGTCCGCGCAGTAACGGTGTTTGCAGTTGACCTATGATGGCGCGATTGCGCAGCACTTCCTGAAGGATATAGTTGTTGTCAGTTGGGCTGCTATAAAGCGCCACTGATCCCGGCCAAGGCCGTGCCGACGTCGCGACATAAGGTGCATATGGGTCCTCGTCACCAGTCAACAACGGCAGGTCCATGAACAGCATTTCAACTGGGGTCGGTCCTACATGTGGCGTCAATGTCGCCCCCTCTTCGTATAACTTTTGCGGAAGATATACTTCGGGGTCGACGCGCGATGCTTCGGCCTTATGCAGCCCAGATTCTTCCATGCGGTCGATCCGGTAAAGCCCGTTGTGGTCGCGTGCTGACAGATCAACAACGTCACCAACTTTGATCGCGTTCTGCGATGGCGGCAGCGCAAACTGCGCCGAGTCCGTCGCCAGCCGAGCCTCTTGTAGCCAGCGCGACACTGTACGCGCACCTTCTCCACGTGTCAGCGCCAATGGCACTTCGCTGCGGGCCACACCGTACGCGCGTTCATCTGGTTGAATTGCTTCGGTGACACCGCTTTCATAGTCGGCATCCGCATCAATAAACCCAAGCTGCACACGTCCGGTCACTTCGGCATTTGGTGCGCGCATAAGCGTGATTGGCGTGTCGCGTTCTGGATCAAGCGCAAGCGTGTCATCCGTCACTTGATGATCAGGGAGTCCGGTCCGGCTTTCGAAAAACAAAACACCGTTGCGTTCAATCGCATCAAACCCATAGGTCACCATCAACGGCTGAAGCGCGGATCGCGCTGATGTAATATCATCAATGGTGTAACCTCGGACCAGACCATAAAGCCTGCTGACGTCAATGGTTGTCACGCCAGACCGTGCGCAGATGTCGGTCACAACATCAGCCAAAGTCCTACTTGACGCTCGCCCATTCAGCCAGTGTCCACGGGCATAGTTCCCGCCGTCCGACCAAAGCGCGGTTGTCGCAGGAAAAAACGGGAATGGCCGCGCATCCCAAGCCCAAACATGGGCGCGGCTCATGTCAATCATCTGGCCATCGAATTCGACAGATGTCGGATTGTTCGCGATGTCTGCGTAAAACCCAATCATCGCCCGCAGGTATTGCATCTGCATAAAGTCGTCACGCATCCCATTAGAGTAGTGTGGGATTTGGGATTCAGATGACTTGGGGTCAAGGAATTTATTTGGCTGATTGGTGCCTTTGTCGATTGCAGCGCAGCCAAGTTCAGTGAACCAAATTGGTTTACTTTGCGGCACCCAATCCGTCGGAGTCGCAATCCGTTCACCATTAATACGGTTATGATGTTGATGGGTCCACCAGCCTTCAATATCCTTGTAACGCCAGACCCAAGGCTCGTTATCACCATCCGTAATTGGTGTCCGGATTTGTGCATCCCGCGCCTCAGCGGAATGATAGAACCAATCGAAACCTTCACCACCTGCGATGTTACTGCGCAAGTAAGAGAGATTATAAATAGACCCCGCATCCGCATCACTGTGCAACGTCCCATCGCGCCAATCGCTAAGTGGCATATAGTTATCGATGCCAATGAAGTCGATGTTCGGATCAGCCCAAAGTGGATCAAGGTGAAACAATTTATCCGCAGTACCAGCAGGCTGATATCCATGGTATTCCGACCAATCGGCGGCATAACTGATCTTGCAATCGGGCCCGACAATACCGCGCACTTCTGCTGCCAGTGTGCGGAGGGCGTCCACGGCTGGAAAGCTGCCACCTGCTCCTCGGATTTGGGTCAATCCACGCATTTCTGATCCAATACAGAATGCAGAAACGCCACCTGCCGCCACACAAAGATATGCGTAATGCAGAATGAACCTACGGTAACGCCACTCGGTTGGACCGCTGTAAGCGACCGTCGTTCCGTTGATTGCAAAATCGCCAACGTTTGCCGTGCCCATAAACGTGGCGACTTCAGCCTCGGCTGTGGCCGTCCCATCGGGGCTGCCTGTCACGCCAGCAGCCAAACTCGTCGTAATGCGCCCCCGCCATGGCAGGTTCGGTTGATTTGCGTTTTGTGAATATGGGTCGATCAACCCGTTGTCCGCCAACTGCTCCATTAAGATGAACGGATAAAACACCGTATCGACGCTTTGCGCGCGCATCATTGCGATTGCCTCAACAACGGATGCATCTGCGGGCGTTCCGCCATAAACAGGGCGATCATCAAGTTGCGGAACGATATCGGCACCACCTCGGGATTGTCCCGAAACCAGCCAAGGCATTGCGTCGCCATCAACTTCGATTTGCTCGACCTTTGGTACGACCACGCATTCGCCAGCGCGCAAGTCTGAGCCAAACCATGACACAACCAAAACCGTTGACTTACACTCTTGCAGCTCACCCGTAAGTGATGACAGTGCTGCCTCGAAATCGGTCCCACCATGCGGTGAATTCACGTTGATCGCGACTTGTTCACCATATTCCGGCGACAAATACACCGGCGTTGTCGCCAACGCGTACTCACCGGTTCCTGGAATAAGTGCGGCCCCACGGATTTTGCGGGCAATGTCCGCCGTTGTGTCTGTGGCTCCATCCTCGGAAGGATGCATAACCTCAAATGTCAACTGCGGCACACGGTTGCCAAATTGCGCAAGCTCCAGATCTTCCATAACTAAATAGGCTGTGCCGCGATACGCTGGCGCAAAACCGGTGCCTTCGACGGCAACAATTTTAGGATCAGGTAACTGAGTCTGCGAACCTTTATAGAGGCGCAAATTCAGATCGGCGGGTGACACTTCAACCCCGTCAGCCCAGATGCGCCCAACATGGGTAATCTCGCCCTCACAAAGTGCAATCGCAAGGCTCACGCTATATGAAAACTCAGTAATTGGAGGTTTCGGCCCAGCCCCTTTGCCACCGCCCGTTGTCGTTTCACTTTCCTTAAAACGTGTTGCCCAAATGACCTGCCCCGATACACGCATCCGTCCAAATACATTGGCTACCGCAGCACCTTCGCTGGCTCCGGTAAGGCGAAAGCGGTCAACGCGGCCCGTCTCTACCGTTTCACTGCCGGATCCAAGTAATCTTTGATCGATCCAACGGCCAGCTGCGGCCCCTGCTGCGCGCCCAATGGTCGCCATAGACAGCCCCAAAACAGAGCCGCCAATTGATCCGCCAAGAGCCATTCCGGCTGCGGAGAGTACGATTGTGGCCATATCAAAGGTTCCTTATCGAAATACGAAATGCGCGACAATGCGCTTGCGCCATGGGTCCGACAGTGGGCTTTCGACCACCCCGTGCCCTGAATAGGCGTGAATGAATGTCGGGTTTGAAGACGTCGACGCGACAATACCCAAGTGCTTGGCAACGGCACCTTGTCGCATGCGAAACAAGATCACATCGCCGACCTGCGGGCTGTCTCGTTCTACAGCACACAGATGCCGCGCCGCTGCCGTCCAAAGCTGTTCTTGCCCCTGCGGTTCAGACCAATCGGCGGTATATGCCGGAATTGCCTGCGGCTCGGTGCCATGTAGCCCGCGCCAAATACCGCGTATCAAGCCAAGACAATCGCATCCGACCCCTTGTCTGGACGCTTGATGAATATACGGCGTCCCGACCCACCTACGTGCGATGGTGACCTCTTGGGGCAGCGTCATCGCGACATGCTCCCGCCGTCGCTGTCCCCGTCAGAACGCGGCACGCTCATCAGCCAATCATCACCAGGAATGTCGGGAAACCCCTGAAAGTTAACGAGGTTATCAAATTTGACGCGGCAAGTTTCCGAGCGCTTGTCGCAACCTGCAATCAACCAAACTGCGTCACCTTGCATGGTCGATGCCGGCAAAGGGCGCCACAATGTGATGACACGCTCATCCCCATCGATCTCGTCGCCCTTTATCACGGCCTCAAGACCGACTGCAGCGCCGGACCGTATTTGCATGACGCCGCCTTCAAACCAACGGTCGGTATAAGGCGCTGCCAGCGCGAACCGATAAACTTGCTCGCCCGTCACAACATCAACCGCCGTGTCAGCCCGAAAAGCCGGATCACTTGTGCCAACCTTGCAGCCAACATCGCCCAAAACCGCGCTACAGGTCTTTAAATACGCACGGCCCTGAGGTTGGTTCAACATCTCTGTTAGCCCGCGCAACTCGGCACGGTAAGTGCCCGCTTCGCGTACAATCTCACCAATCGATCCGGTAAACTTCACTTCGCGGTCAGCAACATCGTCCCACCGGACCAGCCACATCGTCACTGCAGCGCCGTCAAAGCGCCCAGCCTCAATATCTGCATCCGTGATCGCGTCAGCGCTGAGAACACCCAAGGCTTCGGTGTTGTTAACAGAAAGACCCGTCGTGCTGGTGATCGCCTTGGCCGACAGGCCACTGTCTGGCATGAATGCAATATCATCAAATGCTAGTGCCGTATCATGGTCGGTGAACCCAAAAACAACACCGTCGCGGCGGGTCACAGCCCAGCAGCTACAGACATGCGTCGCACCCGTTTGCAGATGCGTGTTCAACGTCGCGACAGTCATACACGCACCTCAACAATCGGCACATTGGGCGCATCACCGGCCCGAAAGCTTGAAACCGACGTCTGAATGATATCGGTGTCAAACCGCACAGGCACGTCAAATTCGAACCCTGCACGGATCTCGACCCCAAGATCCGGCGGATGTGGAAAAATCACCTCTCCCGTCTTGAAATCAACGGTATAATCGATGGTTTCTTGCATCTCGTCGCCGCCAATCGCGATCCGAACGGTGCCTTCAACAGGCTTCGTAATAGGCCGCAGATATGATTGATCGCCCGATCGGTATGACTTTCCAAGCTGAATAACGGTCGTCACTTCATCGCCAATACCGATCAACTGATCAAACGACACCGGTTCCGACAGTGGCGCGCAAGACTTGTAGTCGCCCCAGTCTTTCCACCGAAAGCTATGAAGCTGACCTTCACGCGCCTCAAAAAATGCAACAATGTTGGCGACGTCATTGAGCGACCGCAAGCCGATGCCTGCATCATAGCGCCTGCGTGAATGCGCCCAGGGCGTGTTGCGTTCCTCAAATCCATTTGAGAGCGTGACGATCTCGGTGCGCCGCTCTGGTCCGCCAACCGACCCAAAACTTAGGGCCGCTGGAAACTGCATTTCGTGAAAAGCCATTGCTGAATCTCCCTTTTAACGATTGCGCTGGCTGCGGCCTAAGGCGCGCGCCATCTGGGTTGCGATTTGTCCCTGACTGCGTTGGAAACCCTGCACATCAGGAGTGGAAATATGCATGTTGATATTCACGCTCCCACCGCCAGCCGAGCGCACGCCAAGCCGACCGTCGGCACCCCGCGCAAGCGGCATGATCGCTTCTGGCCCAGCCTCACCCATCAACCCGGTAGCACCGCGCATTGGAAAAGTTGTCGGCCCGTCGAGCACGCCACCCTTGGCAAATGGCATCACACGGCCTTGCGAAAATGGGGCCCCGTTCTCAAAAGGCATAATGCTCG
>CAJXTP010000157.1 GCA_913061335.1 uncultured Loktanella sp. | reverse complement strand
CATTTGGCGACAGCGCTGTATGCAACAACGCCGATGATGCGAGCTGTTCCAGCTCGATCAACGCGGTGCCACGGTTGGCATATTTGGACGATACGACCTCGCCCTGTTCGGTGGTCCGCATCGCACCGCCCAACGTGCCTGCAGGCTGTGCTGCAATCGCACGCCCCGTCGGCGCACCACCACGGCTAACCGATCCGCCACGCCCGTGGAAAAACGCTGGTACAAATCCAAGCGGCGCAAGCGCCTGCGTAATTTTGCGTTGAGCCTGTTCAAGCTCCCACGTCGAGCAAACAAAACCGCCGTCCTTGTTGCTATCGGAATAGCCCAGCATGATCTCGATCTTGCCGCCTTGGCGTTTCAGGCTGCGGCGCGCCTGTGGCACTGCAATCAATGCGCGCAGAATGCTTGGCGCATTGCGTAGATCGTCGATGGTTTCGAACAGCGGGACGACCGGAAGGTCAAGCGCTTCACCAGATGCACCCGCATATTTCGCAAGCACATAAATCGCGAGCAAATCATCGGTGGACCGTGTCATCGACAAGATGAATGCGCCAATCGTGTCGGGGTCATCACCCTGCCGCGCCTCACAGATGACACGCAATAAGTCGATCAGTTCAGTAGCTTGAGCGCTCAGCCGATCCTGATCCGGTTGCGGAAGCTGGTCCTGCGCAATTTCACGCCGCAAACGCGCCGACCATTCATGGGTCCCAAAATCGACTGCCCCATCCCAAATTTCGGAAAGTACATTGGTCGTCACTGTCGAATTTTGCCGAATGTCCAATGACGTAGTGCGGAACCCAAACACTTGGGCACGCCAGCGCACAGGGCGAATAAATCGATCACTGAGCCCCGTTGAACCGACCGTAGCAAGCGCTGCCTCAATTGCCCGCAGATCAGTTATGAAATCGGCCACGTACGCATAGGCTGGGCGGCTATTTAGCCGTTCAATTACCGCGCTGATCGCTTGTCTGAAAACTTCGCCGGGGTTGCGATGCTGGATCGCGCCATGGTCAGCACAGCGCAGAACCATCGCATTCAGTGCCCCAAGCATATCTGGCGACAATACGGCGATATTGCCACTGATGCTGATTTTACGCGCGGCATCCGTAAGCTTTGAAATATGCATGTCCAGAGATGTCTGGCGACCACGCGCCATGGCGTCTTGAGTCGCTTTGACCGTCACATTGGGGTTGCCGTCGCGGTCACCGCCGATCCAAGAATGGAACTTAAGACAGGGATAGGTCGTGCCCTGTTTCGGGCCAAATGTGGTTTCCGATGCATCCAAGAAATTATCAAACAACTGGGGTGCGGCGTCAAACAGGCTGTCGCGGAAAAACTGCAAACCCCATTCTATTTCGTCCGACAGGCTTGGGCGTTCCAACCGTAATTCGCCTGACAACCAAAGAAGGTCAATTTCATCGCGCAATTCGGTGATCCGTGCTGCGCGTTCGCGCGGTGTCCAGCGTTGTGTCTCAAGAGTAACGAGCAGGCGGTAAATGCGTCGGTGGATTTCAAGGATTGTCACCCGCTTTGCCTCAGTCGGGTGCGCGGTTAAAGTTGGACCAACCGACAGATCAGCGACAGCCTGCGTAAAATGCGTTGGCGCTTCTTCTTTAATCTGCGCCATCGCTTGGGCGAAGCTGCCGTCGACAACTTCTGGCCCGTCCATCGCTTCGGTTTTCCGGCGATCTCGGACTGCGGCGTTCTCGGCTGCGATTTTCGACAGCTGGAACCAGATGTTTGTCGCTTGCAGAAAATCACTGGCGTCGTGATCATCAAGCCCCGGAGTTGTCGCGGGATCACTCAGAAGGGTTGCGATCGCAGGGGCGCGCAATGCTACAATTTGCAAAAGCTGCTCCCATAGTAATGCGCGCAGTCCGCTTTCATAAGAGGTTGTTTTACCGCTTGGGTCAGCCATTTTTTGGTCCATCAGTTCACACGATCCGGTGGTGATTGCCCATCAAAGTAGGCCTCTAAATTGGATAGAACGCGCATACCCATGGCCTCGCGGGTCTCGGTTGTGGCGCTTCCAAGATGCGGGAGCATGACCAGACGGTCGCTGTCGCGCAGGCAACGCGCGATGTCGGGTTCATTGTTGAACACATCCAACGCAGCACCGCCGATTGTTTCAAAAGCCAAGGCTTGGACCAGATCACATTCGTTGATGACTTCACCACGTGCGGTGTTAATCAAAAACGCACCGGACCGCATAAGATCAAGCCTGCGGGCGTTGATCAAATGACGGTTCTCGGCCCCGCCGGGGCAATGCAATGAGACAAAGTCACAACGCGGCAGCAGATCGTCCAAATCATCGGCTTGAATCGCTCCGTATCGCGCCAACACATCAGCGGCGATGCGGCTGCGATTGTGGACAATTATTTTCATGCCAAACCCGTGGTGTGCACGGCGCGCCATCGCCTGACCGATACGCCCAAAGCCAACGATGCCAAGCGTTTTGCCAGATACCTTTGACCCAATAAGATGCGTCGGTCGCCAGCCTGTCCATGCATCACTGCGGATCTCGCGCTCGCCTTCACCAGCGCGGCGGGCGGCCATCAGCATCAATGTCATGGCCAGATCGGCTGTGCATTCTGACAGCACGTCAGGCGTATTGGTGACAACCATGCCATGTGCGTTTGCGCTCGGCATATCGATATGGGTATAGCCGACGCCGTAATTGGCCAGCAGCTTGGTGCGTGGATTGGTCAGCTCGAGCGCATCCGAGCCGATTTTATCCGTCACTGTCGGCAAAACAGCATCAAAATCCTTGAATGCTTGCCGAAATTCTGCCGGCGTCAACGCGGCGTCGCCGGTATTGAGAGCCACATCAAACCGGTCCGCCAACCGCGCCTCAACAGCGGCAGGCCAGCGGCGCGAAACAAGGATTTTGGGTTTTGTCATAGCAACACCTTCTACATCACGCTTGCGATAGTTTCGCCGATTACGGCGGGGTTTTCAGCAACGGTCACACCTGCGGCTGTCAAGATGACAACCTTTTCAGATGCGCTTTCTCCGAATGCAGAGATGATCGCGCCCGCGTGGCCCATTGTGCGGCCTTTGGGGGCAGTCAAACCGGCGACATATGCGACCACAGGTTTAGTGATGTGATCTTTGATGTAGGCAGCGGCTTCGGCCTCTTGTGGCCCACCGATTTCACCGATCATTGCGATCACATGTGTCTCTGGATCATTCTCGAACCGTTCAAGAATGTCGCGGAAAGATGATCCGTTGATCGGATCGCCGCCAATACCAACACTGGTCGACACGCCTATTCCGCGCTCTTTGAGCTGGGCTGCGGCCTCATATCCAAGCGTACCTGACCGTCCGACAATTCCAACGTGACCGGGTAAAAAGATATGCCCTGGCATGATGCCAAGCATCGCTTTGCCGGGCGAGATGGTACCCGCGCAATTTGGACCCGTCAGCACCATGCGACGCTCTTTTGAATAGCGCATCATATAGCGTTTCACGCGGATCATATCTTGGGCAGGGATGCCGTCGGTGATGCAAACGCAATACTCAATACCTGCATCTGCGGCTTCCATGATGCTGTCGGCAGCAAACGGCGGCGGGACAAATACGAGGCTGGCTTGAGCACCCGTCGCGGCGACTGCCTCTTTGACAGTATCAAAGACAGGCACTCCGTGCACAGTTTGTCCACCTTTGCCCGGCACGACGCCGCCAACGACATTTGTGCCGTAATCGATCATGTCTTTGGTGTGGAACTGCGCCATGCGACCAGAGATGCCCTGCACGATGACCCGCGTGTCGCGATCTAGAAAAATGCTCATCTTATACAGCCTTATTTTCAGAGTTGTCGCTTTGCCAAGCAGAAACGGATCGTTCTGCCGCCTCCATCAACGTTGTGGCGCGAATGATTGGCAGACCGCTTTTGGCCAGAATTTTCTGACCTTCTTCGACGTTTGTTCCGGCCAGTCGGACGATAACAGGCACATCGACCTGCACTTCTTTCAGAGCCTGCACGACGCCTTCAGCGACCCAATCACAGCGATTGATCCCCGCGAAGATATTGACCAAAACGGCCTGAACATTTTTGTCAGACAACACCAGACGGAATGCTTTTGCGACACGCTCTGGCGTGGCACCACCTCCGATATCAAGGAAGTTTGCAGGCTCGCCACCAGCCAGCTTAATCGTGTCCATCGTGGCCATCGCAAGGCCGGCACCGTTGACGATACAGCCGATGTTACCGTCCAAGCCGACATAAGACAGACCGCGATCAGCAGCACGACTTTCGCGCGGGTCTTCTTGGCTTTTGTCGCGCAATTCGCTGATTTGCGGGTGGCGGAACAAGGCGTTGTCGTCAAACGTCATTTTAGCATCAAGCGCCAAGATACGGTTATCGCCAGTCACGACCAATGGGTTGATCTCGACCATGGTTGCGTCCAGTTCAACAAACGCGCGGTAGCAGCCCTGCAATGTGCGGACCATTGATTGGACCAGCCCAGGTTCAATACTGAGCTTGAACGCTATCTCGCGGGCTTGGAAGTCTTGCAAGCCAACCGCAGGTTCAACAGTTGAACGCACAATGCTTTCTGGACGGTTCTCAGAGATGTCTTCGATCTCCATTCCACCTTCGGCAGAGGCCACGATCATGATCCGCTGGCTGGTCCGGTCTAGAACAAAACCCAGATAAATCTCACGATCAATTGGCACCGCTGCCTCGACATAGATGCGGTAGATGCCTTTGCCTTCGGGACCAGTTTGATGGGTCACCAGTTTGCGCCCAAACATGCCCTCGCAGGCCTCTTGGATTTCGTTCTCGTTCTCGCACAGCTTGACGCCGCCCGCTTTACCACGGCCACCAGCGTGAACTTGGGCTTTAACGATCCACTTGTCGCCGCCCATTTCACGGGCGCGATAAGCAGCCTGTTCCGGACTATATGCAAGTGCACCTGCGGGAATTTCGACGCCGAAGTTGCTCAGAACTTCTTTGGCTTGGTATTCGTGAATGTCCATGATTGCCCCTATGCCGCCATTGTCGATTGAAAGTGTGTTTCTAGACCTGCCGTGATCGCCGCGATATCAACATCAGCGCCGATGTCATTCATGGCCTGCCCAAAGCGGGTGACGATTTCGGTAATCGCCGCTTGGTTCAGCAGGTTCAGGATGCCAATGCGGATTTGAACGGGCGCAGACAGCGTTGGCCAAATTCCAAATCCTTGCGCACGGCAATTCTGCACTAGCTCCATTTCACGGCCAGCAAATGCAGGCGGCAAACTGAGCACCACGAGGCTGGTCATGTTTGATGTCACTTCGCAGCCCATCGCGGTCACGGCAGTGGTCAATGCCTTTTCATGGAAGATGTAATCTTGGGCGCGCTTGGCCAAGCCGTCAGCTAGATTGATCCGCAATGCTTCGTGGAATGCAGATACTGCATAGCCAGAATGGGTCCGGTGATAGGTGCCTTTTTCAACGTCATGCCCATCAACGATGCCCCAGTGACGGGCTTCCATGATCGGGTGGTTAGCGTAGGTATAGCAACCCGATGCGCGCAGCGTTTGGATATAGCGATCGGTCAAGCTGACGGGGGCATAGGTCAATGGCAGACAAAGCAGACCCTTTTGTGGACACGATGCCCAGCCGACCACGCCCTTGTAATCATCAATCGCAAAATCTGCAACGCCGAGCGAGGACACAGCGTCAACAAGACCCATTGCATCATGCTTAAGGCATGCATCTGAGAAGCCCGCGATGTCATTGATCCGGCCCGACCCCGTTTCCCAATGCGCCATGAACGCCCATTTGGGTTTGTGCTCAGACAAGGCTGCCTCGACGATCTCGCCCGTTACAGACTGACCATGCGGCACATCGATGACTGTCACGCTTGCAGGTTGTGGGTTCAGACTATCGGCGGCAAGCTCTTCGCGGGTCGATGCCTTCATTCGCAGGGTTAGCGCGTCGATCCCCGAGAATGTTCCGTTGGCAAATACGACAACCGTGTCACCGGGCATGACGGCGGACATCATGCAATCAAGTCCGCTCCAGCCTGTTCCGGCAACGCCGAAGGTGTAAACGTTCGCCGTGCCCATGAATGTGCGCAGCATGTGTTTGCATTCGATCATGCCGCGCAGAACGTCGGGCTGCATGTGGTCGGCAATGCCGGCACCAGCGTAAGCTTGCAGCACGCGGGCATCGGTGTTGCCCGGCCCTGGTCCAGCGGCCAAAGTGTTTGGGATAACGAGTTGTGGGAAGGTTGCAGCATTGGTCATTGGACGGCCCTATCGCTTAAGGAAACAAATATTCCTTCGATGAAATATTGATTTGTGCAATTCAGCAACGTAGGATACTCCTGCTTTTGGGTATCTATTTGGGTAGGTTTTTTCCTATCCGTTAGTCTTGAGATACCGTGGTATACCGAAATGATGCCTACCTATTAGGGTAGGTTTTAGTAGAAAGTTAAACAATTGCAAAGCACTAAGGGTCACAGCGAACAGATTTCCATCGCCTTAGCGGACAGCAACATGCTGGTTATGTCGGCAATGTCCGAAATCTTTGACCGCGACCCGCGATTCTCGCTCGTGGCGACGGCTTCAACCGCTGAAGGGTTCCTTGGGACCGTGATGCGGGTGCCTGTTCAGATTGGGATTATCGATTGGAACTTGCCTGCGCTGGGCGGGCAGAAATTGATCGAAGTGCTGCGTGAACAACCCGATGCCCCCCGAATTTTGGTCTACGGCGATAACGCCGGTGAACTGCCGCGTCAGGCATTGGCTGCGGGTGCTGCTGGATTTTCACCGCGCAACGGAACCGTCGAAGGATTACTGGACGCTTGCGCGGCGGTTGCGGCCGGGCAAATGATCTTTCCGTTTCTCGATGTGCGCGATCTACAGGCGGACCCAATTCACCAACTGACGCGCCGCGAAAAAGCACTGCTCGAAGCGCTATCTCGGGGGTTAAGTAATCGCCAACTTGCGGCCGAATTTGAGACTGTCTCTTATACACATCTCCGAGCCCACGAGAC
>CAJXTP010000156.1 GCA_913061335.1 uncultured Loktanella sp. | reverse complement strand
TAGATGCATTCATATTTCAGTGAGCGCCAAAGTCGTTCGATCATCCGGTTGGCTGTTGCCCGGCGGTGGATTACGAACAGACCTTGAGAGGGGTCAGCGACCTTAACCGTCTATTATCAGCAGGTGATTTGCCAAATCACTGAGAGGCATGGGCCCGCATCCCTCAGCGCATTTATCCATTCAAAGCCAGTGAACTGACTGCCTTGATCCACTGCCCGGGAGGGTTATGCAAAGCATAATCCCGAGAGGGGGTGGGCGTGAGATGTGTCGCAGGTTGGTCGATCAACGCTGGAGTATAGATTTCGTATCAGATGCATTACCGGACGGCCGTCGCTTCCGCATTCTAACTGTTGCGGATGACCTCAGCAGAGCGAACCTGGTTCTGGCTGCGGATACATCACTATCTGGCCAGCGCGTTTCGCGTGAGCTGGATCGTGTAATTGCTGAGCGAGGCATGCCAAGGACAATCGTGCCCCCCCTCTCGCGCATTGCTGTGCACTACCCTGCTGGGCAGTGCACAACGGCACCGAGTTCATCGGCATGGCAATCCGCAAATGGGTTCGTATTGATTGGCACTACATCGCGCCGGGAAAATCTCGGCAGAACGGTTCCATCAAAAGCCTCAACGGCAAGTTACGCCCCTCTCAAACATGCACTGCCGGGCAGCGGATGAATGCCGCGGCGAGGCACCATTCGCCACAATGCGCGACGCCCGTCAAACGTTGAAAGATAGGATTTATTCGGTTGCAACGCCGGCTATTTTTTCGCAGTCGCTGCTTTCTGCCGTTCAATTTCGGGCGTCGGGGCGCGTCCTTCTGCGTAACCGTGACGGACGAAGTGCATCGCCGGATCGACACCGGCTTCGCGCACGTCAGAGTTAATCGACTGATACCACGATCGATCAAACAGCCCCAAGGCTTCGATCAGGCGGGCTTTGCTTTTGTTGGCCAGCAACGGAAGGCGGTGGCGTATCACAGTTCTCGTATCCAAGATTGCGCTTAGAGCATCCACAACACGTATAGAGAGCTTTTCTGAGGCTTCGAGGCGGGGCAATAAACTCTTTTTCTCATCAAGAAGGGTCTGAGATAATTGTTTTTCGGACGTAAGAGCCTTGCCTAGTTCTGCAAGTTGGATTGTGGTTCTTTCAAGCCGCCCCTGAAAGTTGGTTTCTTGTTCGATTATGCGCTTTGTCAGCGATGTGATCTCATCAAAGCGATTTTGCTGCTCTTCGCCGTTCTTCTTTCGCTTGGTCGTAAAATCTTGAATAAGTTCACCAATCTGCGTTTTCTGAGTTTGGGTATCTTCTTCGAGCCGGCTAATCCATGCCTGATAATCTGACACCTCGTTTTTTGTTTGTTCCAGAAGTTTGGCTGTTTCATCTGCTTCATGAGACCGCTGGCGAAGTGCACTTTGCGTTTGTGATAGATCGTCTTTCATCGCTTTTTGAGATTTTATCTGTGCGTCCAGTTTCTCATTTTTTTCAGAAACTTCATCTTTGAGGTTCGTAACGTGTCCGTTAAGAACCATGATATTACGAGTGATTATTTCAATCTCGCCATAGCGGGCAGTTACGCTTTGGCTGTTTTGATCACGCTCTACTTCAGTTGTTTTCAGTTTGGCCTGTGCATTTTTTAGTTCATTAAGCAGTTTTTGGATATGCTCCTCTTGGTCCGCCTTACTGCTTTGGTCGCGCTTTACCTGAGTTTCGCGTTCCGTGTTGGATGTCAAAAGGTCATCTTGCAGGCGCATATTCGAGTCTTGCAGGTTGGCAAAGGCGGCTGCCGCGTCTTTGTTAGCCTGATCGGCAAATTCTAGTTGCGTGATGTGATCGGTCAAGCTGTTTGCAGTTTGCTCGAGGGCGTCTTGATGTTCTTTGTACTTTATCTCTGACTGTAAGCGTTGGGTATCAAGGGCGGTGGTCGCATTCAGTTCTTTCTGACGAAGATCTTCGCACAGCCGCTTTCCTTCGTTTGTCTCAAAAGTAAATTGTTTGACGCTGCGCTCTGCCTGCACGTTTTTCAGTTTTAGGGCGGCAATCTCATCCTTTAGATCAGCTTCGCGGCCCTGCGCGGCCTTTTGCGTTGCTTCACTGTCCAATCGGGTCTGATCGGCCTGTAAAAGCATCGCATCTTGATTCATTTTGAAGCGTTCGAACTGTGCTTCCATTGAAGCTAGCGAATCTTGTAGGTCTGATTGTTGCTGGGTTTGTTCAACGAGGGTTTCTTGCGTTTGGGTCAATGACTCAGATAGCTCGCGTCCTTTTTGGACAATACGAGCGAAAGTCGGAGCGGCAGCGTTGAAAGCTGTGCGAATGTGATCTAGCTGCGCGTGATCTTTCGAATTTTCGCCCTGATCTGTCCATCGTTCCAGAATGGCAAACACATCGCGCACCCAGCCCGACACTATAGGATCGTTCATAGCACTGTCGGCTGTTTCGTTGAAATGGCGCAATGTGGGGGATAGAAATTCCTCCACCTCCTCGGTCACACCCAATGAAAACCGAGGGAACGATAATTTCAGATCAGATTGCAGTTTGGTGGCTGTGTGGTGCCAGTTCTGCATGAGTTCACGATAGCTTGTAAAACTACGTGCGCAGCCCCGTGTGCCAATCTCTGCTTCGATCACGTGACGTAACCAGATCAGCAGGCTCAGCTGAGTGTCCATGCCGTTGCGCCGCTCCAGTGACGCTGCGACCTCGGTTGGGTTGCGGTGGATCAAAACAAACGCCGGATCGACGTTCGCCGCACCCCATACGTCGTTCCAAAATGGAAGAAGGCGACATATCCGAGGGTTTTTTAAAACAAAAAGACGAGACGGCCCATATTCCTCGGCGAGGAGATTGACGGCCTCGGCTTGGAATTCGTCGGCGCGGGAACTGTCGAACCATCCAGTTGGGATCGAATGCCAATCGTCCCAACGAGACGCAACAGATTGCAGGATTTCATCAAGAAAGCTCCTGAGCTTTACTGATTCAAAGTGCCCTTTTTCATTGGTTGAGTTCCCCGGAATAAGTACATCAGGCAGGGTGCAACCCAATAAATTTAGTGTCCCCGTGAGTGCCGATGTCCCCGAACGGTGCATACCAAGAACAACCACGCAGGTTGGTTTCTTTGGGCTTTTTGCCAGACGTGACTTGCGCGCGGTAACTGGTTTTTTCGAGGCCACCGCTTTGCGCGGTTTCCGCTTGGAATCACTCATCTAAAAATCCTTTTAGGCAACGTGGTCTTGGGCACAATTTGTCTCAAACCTTGTAAGGTTTCATCAAGTGATCGACTAACACTTCGCTGGCGTCCAATGTATTCTTGGCTGTCCAAACATTTTCCAGTGCGCGGGCGCGGTGTGCTTCAAACGCTTTTGGATCATCCACAATCGCCAGAGCAGTTTCGAACCAACTGTTACCATGACATCCGATTGCCATTCCTGCATCAATTTGGTCGCGGTAGGCGGGGCAGTCCGACACGAGCGACAACAAACCTAAGGCTGCATAATCGAGCGATTTTATATCAGACTTGGCATGGTTGAACGCGCTGTCTGTCAACGGAGCGATGCCCACGTCAAAGGCGGCGTTTTCAACCAACCAACGCACGAAATAAGGATAACTGCCCTTATCTTTTGGTGGTTGGATTATTTTGACCCAGGGTTGGGATGGGGGCTTACGAACGGCTCCGATGATTGTCAGTTCGAATGAACCGGGGCGCTCTTTGGCCAGCCGCTCAAACATAGGTAGGGCTTCTTGAAAGTCGCTATCATGGGTTGCGGTGCCCATATAGACAAAGCGCACCACGTCGCCATCAAACGTCGTGTTGACTGGCTTGCGGTAGTTACGCCAAAATCGCGGGTCCAGAGTGTTTCGCAAAACTCGCGTGCTGCCGGGTACATGAGCATACAGTTTTTCCAGCTCAGCAGTCGACAACCATGTTTCCTGTGCGGCGTGCATCAAACGCTGCAGTACAATGTCGTCCTTTTTGTGCTGTTCATGGAAAAAGAACGCGTCGTCTGTATCAATATAAAGTGGAATTCCCAGCGTTTTCAAACGCGATAGTAGGAAAGTGGCATCGTTTTCATCAGGCACAGCCACTCGCTGTACAATGCAGATGTCACATTCCTGAAGCTGCGCGTCAGTCGCGCCATCCAGATGCACAATTTCAAGGTTACGCTGTGCATAATCCGTCGTCAGAGGCGCGATCAGGCGAATGAACGCTGAACTCGTCGGCCAAGCCTTACCTTGCTGCAGTAGCAACCCGACGCGCTTACGCCGTGCGCTTGGCATCGCCGAAGTGACCGGATTATTTTCCGGCCCAAGGAGTGCTTCACCGATATGGGATACGATTTCGCGCGCGCGCGCGTCAAAGCTGTGATTGGTATGGACGTTGTGCGACAGAGCACGGCGGCAGGACTCCGATACCGGAGGCAAAGCCTGCGACAGTGTATGTTTGAGTTGCTCTGGACCGTCTACGACTTCAACAGCGCCTTCAAAAATATCGTTGATCGACGCTATCCCGTCGGATACCAGACGCCCGCCGCATCCAACCACATCAAACACACGGTTTGATATAATCCCGAAATGCTTCATCGAAGCCCAGTGGTCGTTCAACACGAACTGGCCGCTGGAATAGGTTTTCGCCAACTCTTGGTTGGGCACGTTGTCCTTTTTGACCATACCTTTGGGCAGGAATTTGTCCCAACGCTGGCCATAAACGTCAAGATCTAAGCCTGCATCAACGGCCCATTTTACGATCTCACGGTATTCGTTGCGTGAATTCCCCACGAACACCCCAGCCTTGCCCGGCACGTTTTCATAAGGCCGATAGGCGAACCGTTCAGAGTCGGTGCATTGCAACAGCGCTTTAACTTCGCGACCCAGAATGGTTGAAAGTAGCGCTGCATAGGATGTGGATGCCACACAGATAATTTTATACGCTGAATATTCTTCATAGGAAATTTGATCAGAGTGGCTAATATTCCATAAAATACTGAACTCGCTAGGCTTGGGGATATACTGTGACAAGCCCCGCAGAACCAATGTGATGTCAGTGGAGTTGGTTGGATGTTTATCCCAGTCTTCTAGAAAATCAATCCGGACGACATGGCCCATTTTTTCAAGCGCGTTTTTCAGAGAGTCGGCATAGTGAAAGTCGCCCCAGGCATCACGAACTTCGTATGGTGCAGGAATTTTGATTGCGAAGGTCAGTGACAGCGTGGCAAAGGTTTCGGCTGTCGTTGCTAAGCCCAGCTTGTTCTTCTCATGGACGATTTTGCGGAAAATATAAGGTTTGGTGGTCGTGATTCGACCTTTGTCGTCTCCGTCTTCAAAGTAGATGCAGCCAATCACAGGACAATAATCGGCACCTTCGTCGCGGGTGTAGCGTAAGATCAAGTCCCAATCGACCATCCGTTCCAATGTTGTATCGAATGCACCGTACTTTTCAATTGAATCAACGTGATGCCCGAAAACGTTCATGTCGATGTAGTTGCCCGCGACGCATTGATCCCAGTTGAACGGTTCCCCCCGGTAGCCAATTACTTCGTCTGATGCATTCTGAAGTTTGGACGCCCCGTACATGCAGGCTTTGCCAGATGTTTTGAAGGCAACAACCATGACCGCAAGAAAATCAACGGTCCATGTATTGTCGGAATCGAGATAGAAGATGTATTGACCGGTCGCGTTATGAAGTCCGGTATTGCGCGCGGCGCTGACGCCGAGGTGATCGTTCCAGAACACGCGAACGCGGTCGTCATTCGAAAACCTCTCAAGAACCTCTTTGGTATTATCTGTGCTGCCATCATCGATGATTAGCAATTCAAAATTCTTATGGGACTGTGCCAGGACCGAATTGATTGCTTTGCCGATGCGGTCTGCTCGGTTAAACGCGGGCATCACGATTGACACCTTAATGTCCTCGAATATCTTTCTGTCGGCAAGATACAGTCGGGCAGCCGCGGACACCACGGAATCTTCTGCAGAGGAATCAAAGCTGCTGAACAGTTTTTTGGGTTTACCCTTTAGCTGTGTTGACAGCACCTGGCTGAGAGTATCCGCCGCCTCTTGTTCGGAATACTTCCGGGCCGTGATATGGTTCAACCGTGATGTTTCCGGGATGCCGGATTCTACGATGTGTTGGATGCCGGGAGCAGGAAGGCAAGCACGGCCTTCCCGCTTGCCATGGCGGATATAATGCTGAAGCGGAATCATGCCCGCATTGACGACATCAGGGTGCTCCGATTTGTAAAAACGTGTGCTGAACAGCGGGCTCGGATCTCGATCCATCAACAATCCAAAACGCAAGAAATGCTCGAAAGGGCACAATCCCAAAGCAGCAACGTCTTTGTAGGTTTCGACGTACCAGGCTTCGTCAAATAGCCCGCTTTGGTCGATTTCATTCTTCAATTTTTCGGAAATATTCATTATAAAACTTAGGCTCCTGGAAAATTTTGTAGCGGCAAAGGTGGGATGGGCTAAAATAAAGAGCAGTTTAATTTTCTGGCAAATATCCAAAGGTCTCAAAATCAACATCAAAAATTTTGTTAATCAATCGCCTGTTCGCCTGATTCAAAAAGGATTTTGAATGAATGTCGCGCGAGCCAAAGGTGTAGGCTGGAACTTTACCAAGATAGGTATCCGAGCTGGTAGCGTAGTTGGATGAGTTACGTTTCTCAGACGAAAACTCGAGCCCAGCAAGGGTGCAAAAGTGTTGTATAGAGTCAGGCGCATCTTCTATCTTTGCAACACAGTCGTATTTATAATTTAGCATAGGACGCGGCACTTGAGTGTCCCAATGCCCATTTAGATTGAATTTCACGCCCCGAGCTCGTGAAATGTGCAGGTGATGCACCGTCTTCAAAAAACCCTCGAAGCTAATGTCAATCATACCCTTCGCGCCCTCGCCGGTGCGCCCCTCACGATCGTAGTGCGTCTTCAAGAAGTCTCTTGAAAAGGCCTCGAGCTGGTCGTATCGAGTCATTCTTTTGCCGTTGTATTCGACGAATTTGTTGATGTACGAGCTGACAATTCGTGAGGTTGGATTGCGGACTATGTCTGACGTCAGCGCTTATGGGTCCAAATAGCGTTATTTGATAAGAGAGTGTT
>CAJXTP010000155.1 GCA_913061335.1 uncultured Loktanella sp. | reverse complement strand
AGATGTAGAGAGGTCTCGTGGGCTCGGAGATGTGTATAAGAGACAGGCACATATGCCGTCGCCGTATCTTTCAGTACTTCAAGGCAACCGCCGAAATCCTGATCAGCGGATACAAAAACGCCGTTCCCGCTGATTGCGTAGGTATCGGACCCGGGCGTTCCATCGCCGCTTGACCATACACCAAGACCTGCTGCAAACGGCAGTGGCATCAGCACGACCCCATCAGTAATCGCTTTGTTCATGAAAAATCCTTTCCAGAAAATCTTTGCAAAAGAGGCGCCGGGAATCTGCCGGAGCGTCGCACAAAGAATTAACCTTCAAGGGTAAATGAGGACTTGGACCACCGTGACGGTGGGGGTCAGGCGGTCAATTGCCCCTCAATCATCGCAATGGTTTCATTCACACCGTAAAGCGCAATAAACCCACCAAAACGCGGCCCCTGCGATGCACCAAGCAATACTTCGTAAAGCGCCGTAAACCAGTTGCGCAGCGGGTCAAACTCATGCGCTTTGCCAACGGCAAACACCATCGACTGCAATTCTTCAGCGTCCAATCCGCCGTCCCATGCTTTAAGGCGCGCAACGAGGTCTTCAATCGCTGCACGTTCCTGATCTGTTGGCGCACGGAATACCTTGGTCGGTTTCACGAAGTCGTTGTAATACCGCACGGCAAACCCTGCCGCCTGATCCATCTGTGGATTAGTCGCCGCGGATGCCTCGGGCGCGTACCGCTTGATAAAGCCCCAAAGGGTGTCCTTATCCTCGGCCCCAGATACAGACGCGAGGTTCAACAACATCGCGAACGGCACAACCATATCGGACGCAGGCACGTTGTGCCCGTGAATGTGGAACACCGGATTGTTCAACTTGCCCGCATCATCTTGGGTCGCATAGGCGCGCAACTGCTGGTGATATTCGTCCACAGCCTTTGGAATCACGTCAAAATGCATGCGCTTGGCCGTCTTGGGCTTGAGGTACATGAAATACGACAGGGATTCCGTAGACGCATATGTCAGCCATTCGTCAATCGTCAGACCATTGCCTGACGTCTTTGAAATCTTGTGGCCCTCAGCATCTAAAAACAGCTCGTACGTGAAATGCTCTGGCGCTTTGCCACCCAATACTCGGCAGATACCGTCATAGATCGCCGTATTGGTCGCATGGTCCTTGCCGTACATTTCAAAATCAACGCCAAGGGCGGCCCAGCGCGCACCAAAATCCGGCTTCCATTGCAATTTACAATTGCCACCTGTCACAGGCATGGTCACTTCGGTGCCATCCACATCGTCAAACGTAATCATACCGTCGCGGGTGACATTCTTCATCGGCACATAAAGCACCTGACCCGTAGTCGGGCTCAGCGGTAAAAAGATAGAATAAGTCGCGGCACGTTCGTCACGCAATGACTTCAGCATAATCGCCATAACATCATCGTATTTTTCCGCAGCCCGCAGCAGAATGTCATCCATCTTGCCCGACTTATAATAATCAGTGGCACTGATGAATTCATATTCAAAGCCGAAGGTATCCAAGAAGCTGTTCAGCTTGGCATTCATATGCGCGCCAAAGCTGTCGTGCGTGCCAAACGGATCAGGCACAGCCGTCAGCGGTTGCTGCATATAGATCTCAAGCGCTTTCGGGTCCGGTACATTGCCCGGAATTTTGCGCATGCCGTCCATGTCATCCGAAAAACACACCAATTTTGTTGGAATATCTGAAATAATTTCGAACGCGCGACGGACCATTGTGGTGCGGCTAACTTCACCAAATGTGCCGATATGAGGCAAGCCAGATGGCCCGTAACCTGTCTCGAACAACACATACCCCTTCTCAGGGGCCTTCTTTTCATACCGTTTAAGCAGACGGCGTGCTTCTTCAAAGGGCCAAGCCTTGGAATTCATCGCAGCGTCACGCAAATTGGTCATGATATCTCTCAAAGTGGTTGAATGGGCGTCCCAATGATGCCCCATCGCGCTCTCCCTATTGCGCACAGGGCAAGGCGTCAATAAATCGGTAGGGGTAACACATGAAAAGGACGCGGATATGACACCTGATGCACCACTGACAGCCCAAGACGCGCTAGCCGCACTAATGGTTGCCGTTTCCGCCAGTGACGAAACCATTCGCACCGCCGAATTGGTGAAAATGTCCAATGCGATCAATAATCTTCCAGTTTTTGCGAACTACGACGCAGAGCGGCTGCCGCGCGTGTCTAAAATGGTGTTCGAGCTATTAGAACAAGAAGACGGGCTCGAGGCGCTATTTGGCCTGATCCGTGACGCGCTGCCCGAAAAACTATTCGAGACTGCGTATGCATTGTCATGTGACGTGGCCGCAGCCGATGGTGAAATTGACAATGCAGAGGCCCGCATGCTCGAAGAGATTCGCTACGAACTTGAAATTGACCGCCTGCACGCCGCGGCAATTGAGCGTGGGTCACGTGCGCGACATATGACCCTTTAATCGTTCAACCCACTAGTTGTTCAGTGCGGCCCAGCGCAGCAGCAACTTATTCTGCAACTTTTTGGCGTTCGTGTTGAACGTGATCGACCCAGCGGGCCGTTCCTCATTTAACACCTTACCGACTTCGCGGGCCTCTAGATCAGCCGCAAAAATTGCAAATGTTAATTTGCGGCCGCTCGCTGTACGGATATAACCCGCAAGCGCGGACACGAAATTCAGCGTCCCCGTCTTGGCTACCACTAGTGCCGGATGGTCGGTCATCACACGCCTTTCGTCATCACGCAAAGGGATCGCCTTCAGAATCGGGTTTAGAACCGCATCCACGCCATCCGCGTTCAACAATGTGACCATATCCATCGCAGACAAACGCGACGCTTCACCAAGGCCTGAATGGTCAGCAAATGATGGGGTAATACCTGCGCGTTCCGTCGCCCACCTGCTCATGCCTAGTGCTGACGTTCGCAGCCCTCGCATTTGGCCCGCTCGCTCTTTGGTCGCAGCCATACCAGTAGCTTCGGCTGTGATATTTGTGGAAAACCGTAACATATCCTGCATCATTCGGCGCAGCGGCACACTTTTGTGCGTCGTAATCGCTTCGCCTTGCGGTGCCAGCGCGGTCTCAGACACAGGTGTCAAAACAATGCCTTGCCCACGTGCAAAACTTGCAAAGACCTCACCAGCATAAAGCGCGGGGTATCTGACAGGCAACCAGCGCGACCCGCCACTGCCCAGCGCACCACGTGCAACGGTCCATTCATCCATCCCTCCGCCGTCACGGTAGGAATAGACTGGCACCGAACGGTCGACGATACGCATTTTGGCGACAGTCACCGCTGGTCGAAAATTTTCGCTTCTGGCATCCAACATGACGGTGTACGCCCCGCCCACCCGCTTCCATTCGAAATGCACACGGTTGAAATTTAGGTTGAGCCCAGTGATCGCAGGGTTATATCCCGATTGGTCCAATTGGCTTTCATCAATCTCGTCAAGATTGGGAAGCGCACCATCATAGACGTAAAACTTGCCCAGCACCTTAGTCAGGCCACTGTCCTTCAGATCTGCGGCCAAATTGGCCAAATCATCCGTAACCAAATTAGGATTCCCGCCACCAGAAAGAATCAAGTTACCATTCAAAATACCATCTATGATCTGCCCATCAGCAAAAACACGCGTCTCAAACTGAAAACCTGGCCCCAAGGATTCTAGAGCATAAAGCGCCGTTATCACCTTGGTGACGCTTGCAGGCGGCAGCGGTTCATTGCCGTCACTACTGTCAATGATCTCCCCGGTCGCAGCATCAGCCAAGACGACACCAACCCGCCCTGTCACGCCCGACGCTCGAATTACATCTGTCAAAGGAATCCGCATTTCCGGCGTAATCGCCCCAACCTTTAGGGGGCGGCTCATCGGGCGCAACGACATCAAAGGTGCGTCCGAAAGCGCGCGAGTCGCAACAGACCCAAGGAGTGCGGCAATAACGGCCCGTCTGGAATAATTAGGCATCATTAACACATCTTAACGGTGCAGTTGGCGCGCGCAACGCTTAAGCCCAACCGCCCCGTTGGCGAATTGCCGTCGAAGATTGATCCGACATCGGCAAATTGATGAAACACCAGCGCGGCGCGCGGCCGCTCGCAAGAGACGAAGATGCGCGCGCAGGCAACATTGCGCCCCGATATATAGTTGCAGCCTTGGATAGGCGGGCTGAAACTCTATCTCCAGGGCGAGCAATGACGCCGACAGGCACGCTTTCCATGATCCATTGCCAGTCTTGCCATCGGTGGAACTGCGCCAGATTATCGGCCCCCATCAGCCAAACGAACCGGACCCCAGGGTAACGGTTTTGCAATCCGGCAATCGTTTGGGCGGTAAATCTAGTTCCCAACCGGCATTCGATATCAGTAATCTCCACTTTCGGATGATCCATCACACGGGTCGCTTGAGCCATCCGGTCTGCCATCGGTGCGGGACCTTTGGGTTTTAGCGGGTTACCGGGGCTGACCAGCCACCAAACACGGTCCAATCCAAATCGCTTGAGCGCTGTTTTGGTGATATGCACATGTCCATCATGGGCCGGATTAAACGACCCGCCCAAAAGCCCTACAACCTGACCTGATTTTGCGATCGGATCGCCTTGCATCGCCACCGCCTTGTATTAAACCTGTCTTTGGTTAGCAACTTAACACCTAAACGCAAAGGGCTATGCAGTGCCACTGAACTGCGGGGCCCCATTGCTCACCCCTCAAATGCAAAATCGGTTACCTCCGGCTGCCTGAATGGAATTCGCTATCAAGCGTCCTGTTCAGCCGATGCAGCCCAAAGGTTGATCTGCTCCTCATCTGCATATTTGTCAATCAGTGCCAACTCGTCGGCTGAAAATTCAAGATTGTTCACAGCGCCAACGCAATCGATAACTTGCGACGCTTTTGACGCACCAATCAACGCCGTCGTGATGCCGCCATCCCGCAGTACCCAAGCAATCGCCATCTGCGCCAACGTCTGGTCACGGCCAATTGCGATCTCGTTTAGCTTTTTGATGTTCTCAACCGCATTGTCAGTCAGCATGGACGGAAACAACGACTTTTCCTGCGACGCGCGGCTTCCCTCGGGAATACCGCCCAAGTATTTCTTTGTCAGCATACCCTGCGCCAACGGCGTAAATGCAATCGATCCGACACCAAGGTCCTGCAATGTGTCCTTTAGCCCGTCGCGTTCGACCCAGCGGTTCAGCATATTATAGCTAGGTTGGTGGATCAGGCAGGGTGTTCCGAGGTCCTTGAGAATAGCCACAGCTTCGCGGGTCCGTTCCGTGTTATAAGACGAAATTCCAGCATAAAGCGCGCGACCAGATCGCACGATATAATCAAGCGCGCCCATCGTTTCCTCAAGCGGGGTATCGGGGTCAAACCTGTGGGAATAAAAGATATCAACGTAATCAAGCCCCATCCGCTTGAGTGATTGATCACAAGACGAAATTAGCGATTTACGACTGCCCCATTCACCGTAGGGACCATCCCACATCTCATAGCCTGCCTTGGAACTGATTATCAGTTCGTCGCGGTGCGCCTTAAAATCATCGGCCAAAATAGACCCGAACGCGTGCTCAGCAGCCCCCGGAGGTGGCCCATAATTGTTGGCCAAATCAAAATGCGTGATGCCATGATCAAATGCCGTCCGGCATATATCCACCTTGGTTTCATGCGGCGTATCGTGGCCAAAGTTATGCCAAAGCCCCAACGACACCGCAGGCAGTTTCACACCCGACTTACCGCACCTGCGGTACACCATTTGATTATATCGGTTTGCAGCTGGTTGATACACTTGCATTCTCCTGAAACGTTTACGGATAACAACCACTGCGCGCCAACAGTGTCAAATATTCATATATGATGGGCGCCCCCCCATAACGCAGGCATCAATCCGTTTGCGTTCGGCGATTGCCCCCGTCCGCAACGACCGCTATCTAGACGCTAACTCGTAATCCCCAGCGGAGCGTCCTCAAAATGGCCAGCAATAAATTCGTCTACTTCATGGACGGCGTATCGAAAACTTACCCAGGCGGCAAAAAGGTCTTTGAAAAGATCAGATTGAACTTCTTGCCCGGCGTTAAAATCGGCGTTGTTGGCGTCAACGGGACGGGTAAATCCACCCTGATGCGGATCATGGCAGGTCAAGACAAAGACTTTGTTGGCGAAGCATGGGCCGCCGAAGGCGCGCGCGTCGGATACCTTCCGCAAGAGCCAAAGCTGGACGAAAACCTTACGGTCCGGGAAAACGTGATGCTCGGCGTCGCTGATAAAAAGGCCGTGTTGGATCGTTATAACGAGCTTGCGATGAACTATTCTGACGAAACCGCTGATGAGATGGCCCAACTGCAAGACGAAATTGATGCGGCCAACCTTTGGGATTTGGACAGCCAGATCGACGTCAGCATGGAAGCCCTCCGCTGCCCTCATGACGACGCAAATGTCGCGTCGCTTTCGGGTGGTGAACAACGCCGTGTGGCGCTGTGCAAACTCTTGCTCGAAGCCCCTGACATGCTGCTTCTTGACGAGCCGACCAACCACCTAGACGCCGAAACAATCGCTTGGTTGCAACAACACCTTGTTGATTACAAAGGGACAATTTTGATCGTTACACACGATCGCTATTTCCTTGATGCGATCACAGGTTGGATTCTCGAACTGGACCGCGGCGCGGGCATTCCACACGAAGGCAACTATTCTAGCTGGCTCGAGGCCAAGGCAAAACGTCTTGAGCGCGAATCCAAAGACGACAAATCCAAGCAGCGCACCTTGGAACGTGAACTTGAATGGATGCGCCAAGGTGCAAAAGCGCGCCAAGCAAAATCAAAAGCGCGGATCAGCGCCTACAACGATTTGGCCAACCAATCTGAACGCGAAAAGATGGGCCGTGCCCAGATCATCATCCCCAATGGGCCGCGCTTGGGCTCCAAGGTGATCGAGGTCACTGACCTGAAAAAGGCCATGGGCGATAAATTGCTGGTCGAGGGGCTGTCATTTGACCTACCACCAGGCGGCATTGTTGGTGTCATTGGTCCCAATGGCGCCGGTAAATCAACGCTGTTTTCCATGCTGACAGGTCAGAACCAACCCGACGAGGGAACCGTTGAGTTCGGCGACACAGTGCAACCTGTCTATTATACACATCTCCGAGCCCACGAG
>CAJXTP010000154.1 GCA_913061335.1 uncultured Loktanella sp. | reverse complement strand
CTCTCTATTCGTCGGCAGCGTCAGATGTGTATAAGAGACAGCAGTCGGCTTGTGCGAATGCAATCGCATCGAGGGTGGCATCAAATGCCAGCATGATCGACGCATGACGATTTTTATATTCGGATGCTGGACGCAACACTTCTAGCCCATCAAAAGGGGCCATTGGGACCGGCCCATCATCTTTTAGCATCGCCATCATCTGATCACGCCCTGTTTGGACGTCATGCGGTGTCAAACCCACAATAACCGCCCCAACAACCGACGCAGCCGCCTGCCCAAGCGCGCAGGCTTTTACGTCTTGGCCATAGTCGCTGATGATCCCGTCCAACAAAGTAAGATCAACGGTGACGGTTGACCCACAAAGCGGTGCGCGTTTTTTGGCTGTGGCTGTCGGGTTTGCCAGACGGTCGGTGCGCGGCATATCGGCCGCAAGCGCAAGAATGCGTTGCGAATATAGCTTCATCAAATCGTTCTCTGGTGACACCGCGTTTGCCCTTTCATGACGTTGGCTTTAGATAGTCCGCAAGTCTTCATTTGCAAAGGTTTTCCGCCAATGTCTTTCGATCCTCAAACACTTAAATACAATGATGCGGGACTGATCCCCGCGATTGCACAAGATGCTGACACTGGCGAAGTGCTTATGATGGCATGGATGAATGCGACCAGTGTTCAACAAACTTTGGTAACCGGTGATGTGACGTACTGGTCGCGGTCCCGCCAAGAGTTTTGGGTGAAGGGTGCGACATCCGGCAACACGCAAAAACTTGTGACCTTCAAGCTAGATTGTGACCGCGATTGCCTGCTTGTTTCTGTCCGTCAAGTTGGTCCCGCATGTCACACTGGACGGCGTACCTGTTTCTATACCGAAGTCAAAGACGGCGCCGAAGTTATACTTCAGGAAGCCCCACCAACCGTCTGATATCATTGGGAGTTACACCTTCAGAACGGTACTTTGATAGCGCACGCGCGTCGTCTCTCTTGGCCAATCTTTTACCGTTTTCATCGCGGATTAAGCGATGATGATGGTAACGCGGCGTTGGTAATCCCAGCATATTTTGCAGTAAAATATGGATCGGTGTCGCATTCTCAAGATCTTCGCCGCGCACGACGTCCGTTACCCCTTGGGCGGCATCGTCGATGACCACAGACAGGTGATATGACGTGCCCATCTCGCACCGTGAAATCACAATGTCACCAGCAGTTTGTGCCAAATCGGAGGTCACATCCGCCTTGGACATATCTAGACGCAACGCAGCGGTTGTTGGTACTGGGCCGCGGCGTTGGCCTTGTTTCTTGCATGTGCCTGGATAGACCACCCCGTCCGGTCCAATTATCGGCGCACCTTCCTGCGGTGCGCTTGCAGCTGCCAAAACGTCCTTACGGTTACATGAACAAGGGTATATAAGCCGTTGGTTCCACATCATTCTAACCGCATCTTGATATACGGATATGCGGTCGGATTGCTTCATAACCGGCTCAGGCCAATGCAATCCAAGCCATGCCAGATCATCATATATCTGGGCTTCCCACTGTGGACGCGCGCGGGTTTGATCAATGTCTTCAATCCGCAAAAGGAATGTTCCGCCTGAGGCAGTTGCCATGTCATGTGCCACCATCGCCGAATAGGCATGCCCCAGATGAAGCGGGCCAGTTGGCGATGGGGCAAAGCGCGTTATCATGCTTGCGGGGCGAGCCATTCTTGCCAATCGATCTTGGCGCGGTCCGTATAGCCTTTGTAGCGATCCTTACGGCCTCGACGCCCAGATTTCATACCTTCAAGTGGTGGGAACAACCCGAAGTTTACGTTCATCGGCTGGAAAGTCTTTGCCGCAGCGCCGCCAGTGATGTGCGATACCAGCGCACCCATCGCAGTGGTTTCGGGGACTGTGGCAACTGTTTCACCGCGCATTTCCGCCACCGCTAGTTTGCCTGCAAGCAGACCCATTGCAGCGCTTTCGACATAACCTTCAACGCCAGTGATCTGGCCTGCAAAGCGGATATTAGGTTTGGTCTTTAGGCGCATTTCATGGTCAAGCAAGGTCGGTGAGTTGATAAAGCTATTGCGATGGATGCCACCAAGTCGCGCAAATTCTGCATCTTCAAGGGCAGGAATCGTTTTAAAAACAGCCTTTTGTGCGCCGTACTTCATCTTTGTTTGGAATCCGACAATATTGTAGAGAGTTCCCAAAGCGTTATCGCGACGAAGCTGAACGACGGCGTGGGCTTTTGTTTCGGGATCGTGTTCGTTTGTGAGGCCGACTGGCTTCATTGGGCCCCAACGTAGCGTTTCGCGGCCACGTTCGGCCATGACCTCAATGGGCAGGCAGCCGTCGAAATATCCGGCGGTTTCGCCCTCTTTGAATTCGGTTTTTTCAGCCTCTAAAAGTGCGTCGATGAAGGCCTCGTATTGGTCCTTGTTCATCGGACAATTGAGGTAGGCTGTTTGCTCTTCTACGGTCTCGCCTTTGTCGTAACGCGACTGCATCCATGCGATATCCATGTTGATGCTATCGTGATAAACGATGGGCGCAATTGCATCGAAAAACGCGAGCGCTTCGACGCCTGTCTCAGACGCGATTGCTTCGGCTAGGGCGCCGGATGTGAGCGGTCCGGTGGCGATTATCCATTGGCCGTCGTTGGGTAGCGATGTGATTTCTTCGTATGAAATCGTGATGTTAGGATGCGACGTTAATGCGGCTGTGACGCTTTGCGCAAAGGGGTCGCGGTCCACGGCGAGTGCACCGCCCGCTGGGATGCGATGCTTTTCTGCAGTGGCCATGATCAGCCCGTTTGCAGCGCGCATTTCCCAATGCAAAAGCCCGACGGCATTTTGTTCATCGTCATCTGATCGGAACGAATTGGAACAGACCATTTCGCCAAGGAATTCAGTGCGATGTGCGAAGGTTTTGACCTTGGGGCGCATCTCGTGAATGACGACTTTGATGCCTGCGTTGGCGGCTTGCCATGCGGCTTCGCTACCGGCCATTCCGCCGCCGATGATGTTAAGAATATCTGTCATGTGATCCGATTTAAGGCAAAAGGCGGGGTCTGAAAACCCCGCCAATAGTGATGTATTTTTCGTATAAGATTCGTATAAGTTTTACATAAGCCGTTTATTCAACGATTTCAGCGTCCTCGATATCGTCGCCTTCGCCCTGATCTGCGATCCAAGCAACGGACACGACGACTTCTTTTTTGGCTGTGTCAAAGACCTTTACACCGCCAGCGCCGCGCGACCGAAAACTGATCCCTTCAATTGGGACGCGGATCGATTGGCCAGTGGAGGTCACAAGCATAATCTGATCAGAAAGTTCGACAGGGAAGGAGGTGACCAATTGGCCGCCGCGCATTGCCTTATCCATTGCTGCCACACCCATGCCACCACGACCGCGAAGCGGGTAGTCGTGTGATGACGACAGTTTGCCGGACCCTTTTTCCGTAATCGTGAGGATCAGGTTTTCGGTTGCAGACATTTCGGCGTAACGCTCGGGGCTGATGGCGCCAACAACACCGTCTTCCTCGTCGTCGTTTTCTGCCTCATCGGTCAGACCCGCCATTGCGCGGCGCATCTTAAGGTAGGCTTGGCGCTCGGCGGATTCGGCCTCGAAGTGGCTGATGATCGACATGGAGACAACTTTGTCGTCGCCTTGCAGTTTGATCCCACGCACACCAACCGAATTTCGGCTGTTAAAGACGCGCACGTCAGTCGCACGGAAGCGGATTGCGCGGCCAGAGTTGGTCACAAGCATCACATCGTCGTCGTTTGACGCGATACGCGCGTTAATCAGCGTATAATCGGCAGTGTCGCCTTCAAACTTCATCGCAATCTTACCATTGCGCATCACATTGGTGAAATCAGACAGTTTGTTGCGGCGCACGGTGCCCGCAGAGGTGGCAAAGACGACCTGTAGATCGTCCCATTCGGCCTCGTCGCGGTCCACTGGCATAATTGCGGCAATCGACACACCTGTCGGGATCGGCAGGATGTTAACAATCGCCTTACCCTTGGCGGTACGTGACCCAAGCGGCAGGCGCCATGTTTTGAGTTTATAAACCATGCCGTCCGTTGTGAAGAACAACAGTTGGGTATGGGTGTTGGCGACGAAAAGCGTGGTGACCACGTCTTCTTCTTTTGTGGCCATCGATGACAGGCCTTTGCCGCCGCGACGCTGTGCGCGGAAATCGGCAAGCGCTGTGCGTTTGATGTAGCCGCCAGAGGTGACGGTGACGACCATGTCTTCTTTTTCGATCAGGTCTTCGTCTTCCATGTCGCCGGACCAATCAACGATCTCGGTGCGACGGGGGACGGCAAATAGATCGCGGACTTCTTTTAGCTCGTCGCGAATGATTTGCATGATCCGGTCACGCGACCCAAGAATTTCAAGGTACTCGCGGATTTTACCAGCGAGTTCCCGCAGTTCATCGGTGACGTCTTTGACGCCCAGCTGGGTCAATCGCTGAAGGCGCAATTCGAGGATCGCGCGGGCCTGTGCTTCTGACAGATTATAGGTGCCATCGTCGTTGGCCGTGTGGGTCGGATCGTCAATCAGCGCGATATATTCGAGGATATCCAGCGCAGGCCACGGGCGCGTCATAAGTTTTTCGCGCGCCTCTGCCGCATCAGCAGAATTCCGAATAGTTGCCACGATTTCGTCGATGTTTGTGACGGCGACGGCGAGGCCACATAGAATATGCGAGCGTTCGCGGGCTTTGCGCAGCTCAAACGCGGTGCGCCGCGCAACCACATCTTCGCGGAAATCCACGAAGTTGGTCAGGAACGCACGCAGGGTAAGCTGTTCGGGGCGGCCGCCGTTCAGTGCCAACATGTTACAGCCGAAATAGGTCTGCATCGGCGTGAAACGGAACAGCTGGTTGAGCACAACCTCGGCTGTGGCGTCGCGTTTCAGTTCGATCACGACACGCACGCCGTTGCGATCAGATTCGTCTTGTACGTGACTGATGCCTTCGATCTTTTTGTCGCGCGCAGCTTCTGCAATCCGGTTGATCATCGACGATTTGTTCACCTGATACGGGATTTCGTCGATGATGATCGCATAGCGGTCTTTGCGGATTTCCTCGATGCGGGTTTTACAGCGCACGATGACGGAACCGCGACCTTCGGTATAGGCTTTGCGCGCACCTGTGCGGCCAAGAATAAGCCCGCCAGTTGGGAAATCGGGGGCTGGAATGTATTCGATCAGGTCTTCGGACGACATGTCAGGGCTGTCGATCAGCGCGAGAGTCGCGTCGATGACTTCGCCAAGGTTATGGGGCGGGATGTTTGTCGCCATGCCAACCGCAATACCGCCGGCGCCATTGACCAGCATGTTGGGATAACGGGCAGGCAGAACCGACGGTTCGCGTTCCTTGCCATCATAGTTGTCCATGAAATCAACGGTGTCTTTAAGCAGGTCGTCGGTCAGGAATTTGGCGATTTTTTGCAGGCGGGATTCAGTGTAACGCATTGCCGCCGCGCCGTCGCCATCCATCGAGCCAAAGTTACCTTGACCGTCAATCAACGGCACGGACATTGAGAAACTTTGCGCCATACGCACCAAGGCTTCATAGATCGCGCTGTCGCCGTGCGGGTGGTAAGACCCCATCACGTCACCAACTGATTTTGCAGACTTCCGGTAGGATTTATCGGCGGTAATACCCTTCTCGTACATCGAGTAAATGATGCGGCGATGAACAGGTTTTAGACCGTCGCGCAGGTCGGGAATTGCGCGTGAAACGATGACGGACATCGCGTAATCGAGGTAGCTGGTTTTCAGCTCGTGTTCGATTGTGACCGACGGGCCGTCATAAACGTACTTCCCATCAGGTATTTCATCATTGTTTTCAGGTGTTTCCGGCGTATCGTTCACGTTGTTGCCCTGCTCGGTCTATTGCCTACATTTCGTAGAAATAAACCTAGCAGACACAAGGGGTGGCATCAACGCAAAAGGGTGAAATTAGCCCTTTGCACGGTGTAACATGCCAAACAAATCGCGTGGATCATCGGGGTCGGCGATCATGTCGAGTTGATCAAAGAACGCGGTGCCTTTGATTGCGTTGTGGACGTAGCGCAAAGCACTGAAATCTTCGATGGCGAAACCGACACCGTCGAACAGGGTGACCTCGCCAGCGGACTGCCGCCCTTTGGCTTTGCCAGTGATGACTTCCCACAGTTCTACAACGGGATGGTCGGGGGCCATTTGCTGGATTTCGCCCTCGACGCGGGTTTGTGGCGGGTATTCTACAAAGACGGTCGAGCGCGCCACGATATCGCGGTGCAATTCGGTTTTGCCGGGGCAATCGCCGCCGATGGCGTTGATGTGCACACCTGCGCCGACCATGTTGTCGGTCAGGATGGTTTGCGCGTCTTTGTCGGCTGTGGCGGTGGTGATGATATGCGCGCCCTCAATCGCCTCTTGAGGCGACTTGCAAGGCGTCACGTTAAGGCCGTGGCCCGCCAGATTGGCCAAGCATTTGGCGGTTGCCGCAGGATCAATATCGTAAAGCCGGATGTGCGTGATGCCGTTGACGGCCTTTTGCGCGAGGCATTGGAATTCGGACTGCGCGCCGTTGCCGATCATCGCCATTGTGGTCGCGTTTGGGGCCGCAAGGTGCTTGGTCGCGACTGCCGACATGGCGGCGGTTCGCAGGGCAGTCAAAACCGTCATTTCCGACAACATGACCGGATAGCCAGAGTAAACATCGGCCAGCAGGCCAAAGGCGGTGACGGTTTGCAGGCCTTCTGCCATGTTCTTTGGGTGGCCATTGACGTATTTGAAGCCGTAAAGCTCACCGTCGGATGTTGGCATCAATTCAATGACACCGACGTCGGAATGCGACCCGACGCGTGGGGTTTTATCAAACAGTTCCCAACGAGAAAAATCGGATTCGATTTCGGCAGCGACATCTTTGAGGAATGTCTCAAGGCCGATGCTATGCACAAGTTTCATCATATTCGCGACCGATACAAACGGCACCATCGCAAGCTTTGAGGGGGTCATATTCATCCGTGGCTCCGTGTTGGGCGGTCAAAGACGCGCCGCCCGAGTAATGATGCGGTGAGATCGACCATGAGCGAGGCGGTTTTGCCCCGATCATCAAGGAACGGGTTGAGTTCGACCAGATCAAGCGAACAGACAACGCCGCTGTCGGACAACATTT
>CAJXTP010000153.1 GCA_913061335.1 uncultured Loktanella sp. | reverse complement strand
GTGCGTGAAACTGATAGGCGATGTCTCTGGCCCAATCAGCGCCCAGTGCCGCCACGAAAAAGATCAAGCCCAACGCGGCAAGCTTTAGATAGTTCAACATTCCAGATGCCCTTAATTGCGGCGCAAACATGTATTTCTGCGCAAACCGTTCGGGGCGGTTGTGCCAGTGTGTCGAACGGGATTCTTTGATCTGCATCAAAAATTCTAATTATGATTTTTTGCGCTGCATCAAGGCGTCAGCCGCCAAAATGCCTAGCCTCGGGGTCAATCAAAACGGAGGATCCGGCCATGAGTTTTAAATCCATCACCATGTTTTTGCATGACCCGACAGGTGCGCTGACCGCGTTAGACTATGCAATTGCAGCAGCGCGAAAATGGGGTGCCCATTTGCATATCGTCGCGGCTGGCGTTGATACCACCGATCCAGGGTTTTATTATGCGGGCGCGCAGGCCATCGCCATTCAGCAAAATCTAGAATTTGCTCAAACGCAGTCGAGCGAAATTGAAGACGTTATCCGCAAGCGCCTGCATGCCGAAGACATCAATTGGGATGTTGAATCGGTCACTTTGATGTCGGGTGGGCTGCTGTCGTTTATATCGGATCATATGCGGTTCTTCGACGTGGCTATACTACCGCTGCCATATCACGACGGACCGTCGCAGTTGGATATTGCCGCGTTTGAGGCCTGCCTTTTTGGTGCCGATATTCCTGTGATCGTGGTGCCCGACGGGAACACGCAACAACCGCCCTCGCAGCAAGTGTTAATCGCATGGGATGACGGCGCCGAGGCATTGGCCGCAACGCGCGCTGTCCTGCCCATAATTGGTGAGGTGGGCCTAACCAATATTTGTGTTGTGAACCCGTCGGACGTTAGAAAAGATCGCTCTGATCCGGGCGGGCGTTTGGCGCAAATGCTATCGCGGGCCGGTGCCACCGTTGAAATTACTGTGTCCGCCAAGCTGCGATCCAATGTTGCCGACCAGCTGATGCAACATGCAACAGAAACCGGCGCAGAGATGATCGTGATGGGTGCTTATGGTCATTCGCGCCTGCGCGAGGCCGTCATTGGCGGTGTGACGCGCACAATCTTACGGCAAGCACCTGTGCCGGTACTGTTGGCAAATTAATAGGCGGCACCTTCGCCCGCGACATTACGCAGCGCAGCCACATCAGGGATGATAATCTCGCGCTTGCTTGCATATTCAATGATCCCGTCAGCCTTCAGTTTCGAAAACTGGCGGCTGACTGTTTCGAGCGTCAGCCCAAGATAGTCTGACATCGCTTCACGCGTCAGCGGCAATGAAACCGGCGTCGGTTGAGGTACGACCAAGCCGTCAGTGGACACGGTGCGGCGTTGGATCAGCAACAGAAAGCTTGCGATCCGTTCAAGAGCGGTCTTACGGCCCAACAAGAACATCCAATCGCGCGCCGCATCCAGCTCGTCCAGCGCCATTGCAAGCATGCGCTGCGCAATATGCGGGGTATTGGTCACGAGTTTTTCAAACTCACCGCGCCGAAAACAGCACAAGGTTACGTCACTGACTGCGGTCACATCGTAAAGCGCGATCTCGCGACCGGGCCTGCCGATAAAGTCTGACGGCAACAGCAAACCAACGGTCTGTTTGCGCCCGTCTTCGACAAGATGCTGAATGGTCGCCGTGCCTGCGACAACGGACGCCACAAACTCCATCCGGTCGCCCGCCCACATGATCGTCTGACCTGCGCTGTAAGAGCGATAGTATTTCATCGCTTCAAGCTGAACAAATTCGTCGCCGTCGCAAGTCGCACAAATGGCACGATGCCGGATCGGGCAGCCGTCACAATTTCGAAATGGAATAATCTTGGTCATAATAGTCGCCTCATTACCGAACTTGAAAAGCAACGGTACATGCTTTGTACAATATCAGGTGGCTACTGCCCAGCGTCGATGTTTTGTTGCACGACGTCGCGTCTTGGGTCGCCTGCGGGTAGGTCGACAATTAGCGGCGCTGCCTGCTGATAGGCGTTTGCCGCCCCTGCTTCATCGCCAAGCACGATATACGCCCGTGCCAGTTGCAACCACCCATCAAGATCGTCTGGTTCGTCTTCCAATCGCGCCGCAAGTTGCGCAACCATTGAAGCGATAAAAGCGTTGCGATCGTCGTTCGACAAATCTGCGGCGCCTGCGATGTCTTCTTGGGTTGGACCGCGTAATGCTGGCGCGAAATCTGCCAATGACAACGGTGGTCTGCCAAGTTTCTCGCCATAGAAATTAGCTTGGGCCACAAAAGACCCCATCCACGGGTTAGGTCCGTTTGATGTGCCCAACCGCGCAACAAGCATCGCGTAGGCGGCATCGACCTCGCCAGCTTGTTCCAGCGCAAAGGATTTGTAATAAATCCCCGCCGGATTGTTGGGTGATAGCTGCAAAGATCGATCCAACGCACGTTCCGCAAGCGGTGTGACTTGGCCATTATCGCGCAGAATGAGGGCTTCTGCAAAGCGTGTGAAATCCCCGACGGTCGCGTCGTCACGTTCCAGAACGCGGCTATAAGCATCTGCTGCCTCGGTATATCGCCCGACGCGCATATAGGCGTCTGCCAACAGCAACCATCCTTCGGTTGGACCGCCGTTTTCATCGGCTTCCAGTCGGGTGCGCAGCTCTTGTGTCAAATCATTGCGTTGCGCGAGTGCTGCGCGCTCTTCTTTGCTGTCTGAGAATTTCACGCTTGGCGTTCCAGGCGATCCGATGCTCATGTATAAAGCGGCCGCAGAAATTGGCACAAGAATACCGGCAACCACAACGGCCCACCCGCCAGTTGCAATCGCGTTTGGGACCGATGCGTGGTCTTTATCAACGGCAATGATCCGGCGCTTAATCTCGACTGCTGCGGCGCGTGCATCATCAGATGAGATTAATCCGCGCGCCATGTCGCGGTCGATTTCAGTAAGCTGGTCACGCAGCATGGCCTGTGCACTGTCGGAATGCGACACCAAGCCCGTTGATCGCCGCAAAATCGGAATGACAAAGCTTGCTACGACAAGCACGACGAGCAAAATCGCCCAAAGATACATCATTGCGCGGTCCCGTCCGTATTGCGTTTTGTGACATCTGCAAAAATGTCTTCTTCGTCTGCGGTAAGCGTTGCAGCGCCTTCGGGTCCGGCGTTGGAGCGCCGAAAGACCATGATGACGCAAAACCCACCAAGTAAGGCGATCACAAACGGTGCCAGCCACAGCACATATGTCGTTGATTTCCACGGCGGATTAAACAAAACGTAGTCACCGTAGCGGGCAACCATATAGTCGTAAACCTGATCATCGGTGTCACCCGCGACCAAGCGTTCGCGCACAAGCAACCTGAGGTCACGGGCGACGCCTGAATTTGACGTATCGATGGGTTCGTTTTGGCACACGACGCAGCGCAAGTTCGCCGAAATGTCGCGTGCGCGGGATTCTAGCGCGGGGTCAGAGAGTATTTCATCTGGTTCCACTGCGGCTGCAGATGTCGCCATGAACACTAGGATAATCAACAATCGGATCATGAGTTATCGCCCTCGGCTTGTGCCAGTGCGTTGCGCAGTGTTGCCAATGCAGCGTCGCTGGTTATCGGCCCCACGTAACGGAATACGATGATACCGTCAGCATCGACCACAAAGGTTTCTGGCACACCAGAGATGCCCCATTCGATCCCTGCGCGCCCCGTTTGGTCTGATCCGATACGGACGTAAGGGTTGCCCAGTTCAGTAAGCCACGCGGCGGCGGCGGCGGGCTTATCTTTGTAATTTATGCCGACCAGCGCCAAATTGTCCTCGCGCACCATGCGCGTTAACACGGCGTGTTCGGCCCGACATGGCACACACCAAGACGCAAAGACGTTGACCAAAGTCGGGCCAGACGCGTCGGCGAAATCTTGTGTCGACAGGCCAAGCCCGCCGATGCCTTCTATGGCCGGAAGGTCAAAGATCGGAACGGGCTGCCCGATCAAGGCTGAAGGGACCGAGTTGGGGTCGCGGTCTGGGTTCAGCCCCCACCATCCGGCAAGTCCGATCACTATTGCAACGCATAGCGGGAGGAAAATGAGAAACCGATTCATGTCTATTCCCCCGCAATCAGCGCAGTGGCTACGGGCGTTTTACGTTTTGGCGACCCAACCCGAAGACGACGGTCCGTGAGCGATGTGAGCCCACCTAGTACCAACATCAATGATCCCAGCCAAACCAGCCCAACCAGCGGTTCGTACAAGATACGCAAAGTCCATTTTCCACCCATGTCTTCATTTGCAGGCTCGGTGATCGAGGCATATAGATCGCCCGCAGGTGTTGACCTGATCGCGGCCTCAGTCGTTTGCGATTGCGCCACCGGATATGTGCGCCGTTCGGGGCGAAGTACGGTGACTTCACGCCCATTTCGCATCACGCGTAGTACGCCGACAGCGGCCACGTAGTTGGGGCCTTGCACGCGCTCTGTGCCTTCAAAGGTGACGTCAAATCCGGCGATTTCAACTTGGGTTCCGGGTTCGACGAAAAGCACTTCTTCGGATTTCCATGCCGATGATCCGACAAAGCCGAAAATGCACACAGCAAGGCCCGCGTGAGCCAATGTCATTCCATGTGATGAACGCGGAACGCGGCGTAAACGGTCAAGGCTTTCGCGAACGCTTACTTGCCCCAGCTTAATACGTAGCGACCATTCGCGCAGTGTTGCGAGCAATAACCAAACCGCGATTGCCATTGCGAGCACGGCAAGTGCTGGTCCTTTTGTTTGCACGTACCAGACGACAAGCAAGGCGATCAGCGTGATCACGATCACCCATTTGAGCCGGTCAAAAACGCCGGGCAAATCGGCACGTTTCCATGACAAAAATGGCCCGACCCCCATCACGATGACCAGTGGCAACATGATCGGGATAAAGCTTGCGTTGAAAAACGGTGGCCCAACTGAAATTTTGTCGCCCGTGATTGCCTCTAGGAACAGTGGATAAAGCGTGCCGAAAAGCACGGTCGCGGTTGCCAAGGTCAGCAGTAGATTGTTGATCAGCAAGCCACCTTCGCGACTGATTGGCGCAAAAAGACCGCCCGGATCCATTTTTGGCGCACGGATCGCATATAGCGTCAGCGAACCGCCGATGGACAGCACGAGCAGCCCAAGAATATACGCGCCGCGTTCAGGGTCGACGGCGAAGGCATGAACCGAGGTCAGCAGCCCTGACCGAACGATGAATGTGCCCAGCAGCGATAGTGAAAACGTTAGAATGGCCAGTAGGATTGTCCAGCTTTTGAACGCGCCGCGTTTTTCAGTGACGACAGCCGAATGCAGCAGCGCAGTGCCCAAAAGCCACGGCATAAAGCTGACGTTTTCGACAGGGTCCCAAAACCACCAGCCGCCCCAGCCTAATTCGTAGTAAGCCCACCAAGAGCCAAGTGCGATGCCGCCGGTCAACGCGACCCATGCAGCCAAGGTCCAAGGCCGAACCCAGCGTGCCCAAGCGGGGTCAACGCGCCCTTCAATCAGGGCGGCGACCGCAAAGCTAAAGACAATCGAGAACCCGACATAGCCGATATACAGCAGTGGCGGATGCATCGCCAAGCCGACATCTTGCAGCAGCGGGTTCAGGTCGTTGCCGTCCAAAGGTGCCGGAAAAATCCGGTCAAACGGGTTTGATGTGAACAGCATAAAGCTTAGGAATCCGGTACTGATCCACGCCTGAACGCTGAGCGTGCGTGCCTTTAGGCTGGTTGGGATGTTTTGTCCAAGAAGTGCGACAGCTGCCCCAAAGACCGCGAGGATCAGTGTCCAGAGCAGCAGCGAACCTTCGTGGCTGCCCCACGTGCCGGCGACCTTGAACAGTATTGGTTTGAGCGAATGCGAGTTTTCCACGACGTTCACGACCGTAAAATCGCTGACAACAAATGACCGCATCAATGCGCCAAAAGCGATCGCGATCAAAATGCATTGCAACGCCGCCGAAGGCGTCGCGCTGCGCATCCAAACCGCGTTATTTCGCGCCGCACCCCAAATCGGCAAAATGCCTTGGACCACGGCGGTCATCAACGCGAGCGTCAGTGCAAACTGACCAATCTCAGGAATCATCGCCTGCTCCAATTTCTGTTTCTTGGCGGCCGCCCTGATAAACGCCTTGCGCTTCGAGCGCCTCGATCACCTCGGCGGGCATGTAGTTTTCGTCGTGCTTTGCCAAAATTTCGGTCGCTTGGAAGGTACCATCAACAAGGCTTCCGAGGCCGATCATGCCCTGCCCTTCTTCAAAAAGGTCAGGCAGCATGCCGACGTAAACAACGGGGACCGTTGCGTTGCCATCGGTTACACTGAACGCCACCGATGCGTCGCCAACCGTCCGTATGGAATTTTCAGTGACAAGCCCGCCAATGCGGAATTTTTCGGTCGGCGGTGGTGGTGCCTCAGTGACCTGCGTTGGCGATCTGAAATAGTTGATTCCGTCCTGCAGCGCGTAGCCGATAAGGACCGTAGCGATCCCTAATGCAACGAAGGCCAAAACAATGACCTGAATGCGCCGTCTTTTCTTCAGTGTCATCATGGCTTGGTTACATCCGTTTTTTTAGGGTTTTGAAATGGCAACAACAGGGACCACCTAAGCCCGCTTGGGCGCCGGTCCTGCCAACGTAATCCGATGGGCATTGTTTCATGAGGAAGCCGCGGTTGGGCCACATGGGTCGAGAACATATGATCCCAGATCGATAGGAAAAACCCGTAATTTGAATCGTGCTCTCGTCTGTCAATTGAGTGGTGAACGCGGTGCATGTCGGGGGTCACGATGACGCGGCGCAGCACCCGATCAAGCCATAACGGCAGTCGGATATTTGCGTGGTTGAACATCGCTGACCCGTTCAACAAAACCTCGAACAGCAATACAGCAGCGGCTGGTGGGCCCAAAAGATAGATAAGCCCGACTTTTAACGTCATCGAAAGCCCTATTTCTATGGGGTGAAAACGGATCGCCGTTGTGACATCCATCTCGGTATCGGCGTGGTGCACCTGATGCAAACGCCAAAGCAGTGGTACCTTGTGGGTGACAACATGCTGCACCCAAATCGCAAAATCCAGCGCCAGAATTGTAACGACCCAGGTGATCCATGTTGGTGCTTCAAATGCATTCAATATACCAAAACCGTTGGCGTGCGCGTCAACGGCGGCACCAATCGCAAGGAACGGCAATGCAAGGGCGACAAGGCCTGTCTCTTATACACATCTCCGAGCCCACGAGACCTCTCTACATCTC
>CAJXTP010000152.1 GCA_913061335.1 uncultured Loktanella sp. | reverse complement strand
TCTACACCTCTCTATTCGTCGGCAGCGTCAGATGTGTATAAGAGACAGGAATGGGGCTTCTCGGCACGCATGGCTGATGTGGCCAGCACAATGGGCCGTTTGCAATAATTTCATTTTGGGGGCTAAGGGCGTTTGCACCTTGGGCCCACCTGCCCTAGCTTGCCGCCATGACCAACATCATCGCCATTTGGCTCGGTATATTTATCATCGGCTTTTTCGTTTTGGATCACTTCGTGTTCCATTTCGACGCGATCACTCTCATTTTGCGTTTGCTGATCGAGATGATCGCAAAAATGGCGGTTTGGCGGTAGCCAATCACGTAGTTTTTCCCCCAATCACCTTGACCTTTGCGCGTAAATCGCAATGTTAGCGCCAACAGTGGGATTTTCCCCACCTTTTCCTATCAGGAGGCCGCGACATGGCAGTCAAAGTAGCAATCAACGGTTTTGGACGTATCGGGCGCAACGTATTGCGGGCGATCATCGAATCTGGCCGCACAGACATCGAAGTCATCGCGATCAACGATCTTGGGCCCGTTGAGACCAACGCTCACCTATTGCGTTTTGACAGTGTGCATGGCCGTTTTCCAGCGACCGTGACCACAACCGAAAACAGCATCGACGTTGGCCGTGGGCCAATTGCAGTCACTGCAATTCGCAACCCTGCCGACCTGCCATGGGCCGATGTTGATGTCGTTTTAGAATGCACCGGCATTTTCAATAGCAAAGACGCCTGCCAAGCCCACCTCGACAATGGCGCCAGCCGTGTGCTGATCTCTGCCCCCGGTAAAGGCGCGGATAAAACCGTCGTTTACGGTGTGAACCATGACCAGCTGACCGCCGATGACATCGTGGTATCCAACGCTTCGTGCACCACCAATTGCCTTGCGCCCGTGGCCAAAGTGCTCAATGACAGCATTGGCATCACCAAAGGTTTCATGACAACGATCCACAGCTATACTGGCGATCAACCAACGCTTGATACAATGCACAGCGATCTTTACCGCGCCCGCGCAGCTGCTTTGTCGATGATCCCAACATCCACTGGGGCAGCCAAAGCCGTGGGTCTTGTGTTGCCTGAACTGGATGGGAAACTCGACGGCGTCGCGATCCGCGTGCCAACGCCAAACGTATCCTGTGTTGACCTGACGTTTGAATCCTCTCGTGAAACCACCATCGAAGAAGTGAACGCAGCCATCATCGCGGCAGCAGACGGTCCGCTGCAAGGCGTGTTGGCCTACACCGACCTGCCAATGGTCAGCACTGACTTCAACCACGATCCGGCCTCAGCAACGTTCCACCTTGACCAAACCAAGGTTCTGGACGGCAACATGGTGCGCATCTTAGCGTGGTACGACAACGAATGGGGCTTCTCCAACCGGATGAGCGACACAGCCGTTGCGATGGCTAAATTCCTTTAAACACGTCGACCGGCGTCTTTTAAATAGGACGCCGGTCAAGCTATGCATCCAGCGCAACGCGGGTTGGATCAATGGGCAATTGTTACGCAAAGCTTGCGGGCGTAGGTGCAGGACAGACACTGCACACTTTAACCCTAAAGGGGCCGCACCATGACACTGCTTAACAAAATCATCACGACAATGACCACACCTGCACAAAAAACACAGATGACTTTAAAAGCTGCTGTCTCACGCGCAGACGTCGCGCGCATCACAAGCATCTGCGCATATAGCTAAGCGCGCAACTTTTCGTGCAATGCTTCTTTGACGGCGACGGGGACAAATTTTGTCACGTCGCCATCAAGACGAGCGATTTCCTTGACCAGCTTTGACGCAATCGCTTGGTTCTTGGCATCCGCCATCAAGAACACGGTCTCGATGGAATTATCCATCGACCTATTCATACCAACCATTTGAAATTCATACTCAAAATCGGCCACAGCACGTAGGCCACGGATGATCACCGACGCGCCCACATCACGGGCACAATCGATCAGTAGGTTTTCAAACGGGTGTACAACAACCTCGCACCCCGCTTCAGCGCCAAGCGGGACACACTCTGCCTCAACCATCGCAACACGTTCCTCAAGGCTAAACAACGGGCCCTTGCCACGGTTAATGGCAACACCAATCACAAGCCGATCAACAAGCGTGCAACTGCGGCGAATGATGTCCAAATGCCCGTTCGTCACAGGATCAAAAGTGCCGGGATAAAGTCCAACGCGCATGGCATACCTCATGTTCAATTCACTATCGGCACGCAACATTATTGCGCGCTAGATTGCAAGGGTCAGTGACCCATGATCATGCCTTGCAGTGCGTCTTTTTCCATCGACAGTTCTGACAGGCGTGCTTTGACCACATCGCCAATCGAAATCAGCCCGACCATTGCACCATCGTCCAGAACTGGCATGTGGCGAAACCGGCCAGTCGTCATCATCTCAAGCACGCTGTCCGCGGTGTCTGCTGGCGTGCAAGTGACCAATTTCGACGTCATAATCTTGGACACTGGCTCTGCCATTAACGCCACGCCGTGACGGCCCAATTCGCGCACGATGTCACGCTCGGACAGAATGCCATCCAGCGATCCGGCGCTTTTGGACACAACCAAGGTGCCGATCCGTTTTTCTGACAAGATAGCAACGGCTTCGGACACCGAAGACTCCGGCTTTACAGCAATCACACCAACATCGGCCTTGGCTTTTAAAATCTGGGAAACAATCATCAGCACGCTCCTTTGGCGATAGTCCGGGTGTTAAGTCTGTCAAATCAAAGGCGCGTCTGTCAAGGCAGCAGCGGCCTCTAAGGTTGCTACCTGCGTTTTAAGTCCAGCCATAAGGGCAGTCGCGAACCGAGACAGCCGCTCTGACTGCCTATCTGACGTATGACGCACGAGATAGAATGATCGACGCAATGCAACTTCATCGGTCAAAACACGGGTTAATTCTGGTACACTCGGCAAGGCAAAATCGTGCACGATCCCAATGCCAGAGCACCGCAGCATTTGCATCTGCACAGCTACAGAATTTGACGCGAGCTGCACGCCCGCTTGTCCCAGATCACCAAGATAGTCTAACTCCTTATCGAAAATCATGTCGGGAATATACCCGACCACTGCGCGCCCCTTTATGTCCGCCAATGATCGCACGGGCGCTGCATCGCGCCGCGTCGCCAAATGCAGCTGGTAGTCGGTCACCTTTTGCACTGTCAGCCGCCCTGCGGCAGGTGGGCTGACAGTAATCGCCATATCCGCCTCGCGGCGCGACAGGTTCACCACACGCGGCAATGCCAATATCTGGACTTCCAAATTCGGGTTCGCGCGCTGAATATCGGCGCAGACCTGCGGCAATAGAAAATTAGCAGCCCCGTCGGGCGCACCAATACGGATTTGTCCAGACATCGTCGCCGCACCCTGTCCCGTATCAATGGCCAAACTAAACGCAGCCTCAGCCTCTGCGGCGTGGTCGCGCATTTGCACACCTAGATCGGTCAACGCATAACCTTGCGGCGACTTCACGAACAATGCCGCGCCAATAGCGGTCTCCAAACGCGCAACACGACGGCCCAACGTCGCGGGGTCCATTTTCAAAACAGGTGCCGCGGCTGTCAGCCCCTCGGCCCGCGCCACGGCCAAAAACACCCGCATATCATCCCAGTTCATGACGCACCCTTACATTTTTGCAAAATGATTTTGGTATATTGACGCTTTTACAGACAAAACCGCAAGGGTAAGGTGTCAACAACCACAGGAGAGTCCCCATGCAAGAACTGACCCATTACATCAACGGCGAACACGTTAAAGGCACATCTGGCCGCTTTGCAGATGTCTACAACCCAGCCACAGGCGAAGTGCAAGCCAAAGTGCCGCTCGCAAGCGCCGCTGAAATGGACATTGCTGTGCAAGCAGCATCGGCAGCTCAACCAAAGTGGGCCGCGACCAACCCACAGCGCCGCGCCCGTGTCATGATGAAATTCGTGGCCCTTCTTAACGACAACATGGACCGCCTGTCTGAGGCGTTGTCTCGCGAGCACGGCAAAACCCTTCCCGACGCGGCAGGCGACGTTCAGCGCGGCCTCGAAGTTGTCGAATACTGCGTCGGCGCACCTGAATTGCTCAAAGGTGACTTCACCGACAGCGCGGGCCCAGGCATCGACATGTATTCCATGCGCCAAGCGCTTGGCGTCTGTGCTGGTGTCACGCCGTTCAACTTCCCAGCAATGATCCCGATGTGGATGTTCGCGCCAGCCATCGCTTGTGGCAACGCGTTTATCCTTAAACCTTCCGAGCGTGATCCATCCGTGCCGCTGATGCTGGCCGAACTGATGGAACAAGCGGGCCTGCCGAAAGGCATCCTGCAAGTCGTCAACGGCGACAAAGAAGCGGTAGACGCGATCATCGACCATGACGTGATCCAATCCATCGGCTTCGTTGGGTCTACACCAATCGCTGAATACATCTATGGGCGCGGCTGTGCGAACGGTAAGCGCGTGCAGTGCTTTGGCGGCGCGAAAAACCACATGATCATCATGCCTGACGCGGATCTCGACCAAGCCGCTGACGCATTGATCGGCGCAGGCTACGGCGCGGCTGGCGAACGCTGCATGGCGATCTCGGTTGCTGTGCCTGTTGGCAAAGACACCGCCGACAAGCTGATTGAAAAGCTGATCCCGCGTATCGAAAGCCTTAAAGTCGGCCCATACACAGCAGGCAGCGACGCGGACTATGGCCCCGTTGTGACAGCGGCAGCCAAGGCAAACATCCTTAGACTGGTTGAAACTGGCGTAGATCAAGGCGCTGAACTGGTCGTCGACGGTCGCGACTTTAACTTGCAGGGCTACGAAGACGGTTTCTTCGTTGGACCGCACCTTTTTGACCACGCAACCAAAGACATGGACATCTACACCAAAGAAATCTTTGGACCGGTTTTGGTCTGCGTACGCGCTGAAACCTACGAAGAGGCGCTTGGCCTTGCCATGGATCACGAATACGGCAACGGCACCGCGATCTATACGCGCGATGGCGACACGGCACGTGATTTCGCGCACCGGATCAACATCGGCATGGTCGGCATCAACGTGCCAATCCCAGTGCCGCTGGCCTATCACACCTTTGGCGGCTGGAAAAAGTCAGCCTTTGGCGACCTCAACCAGCACGGTCCTGACGCGTTCAAATTCTACACGCGGACCAAAACGATCACGTCGCGCTGGCCATCTGGCATTCGCCAAGGCGGCGAGTTCGACTTCAAAGCAATGGACTAAATTTCCTATTAATCGCAGGGCGGGTGAAACTAATTCACTCGCCCTGCGTGACTGTTAGTGAAGGCAGGCCAGCACGGGCTGCTACAACTGCAACAGGATCAATCCATGACACATCCAACACGCCGTGACGCGCTTCGCCTTGGCGCCGCTTTTGTAGTACTGCCGCTGACTGCCGCCGTGGCCCGCGCTGACGGCCACACCACCACACATACAGTTGTGATCAAAAGCATGAAATTCACGCCTGCCGACATTACGATCAAAGCAGGCGACAGTATCACATGGGTAAACGAAGACCGTCCGCGGCACTCTGCAACCGCTCTGGGCGACGCTTTTGATACCGGGCTTTTGGCCACTGGCGACACTGCGACCTTAACTTTCAATGACACTGGCCAATTTGGCTACCGGTGCACACCACATCGCAACATGCGCGGCACGATCACAATTACCTAAGACAGAAATGTCCATTCCATGTTTAAAAGGCCCGCCAAATTGGTGGGCCTTTTGCGTTTTCGCGTGACGTGGGCCGATTGCGCGACTACTATCTGAACAAGCGTTCATTTCCGACAAAGGTGCCCCAATGGATTTTGCCCTCTCCGAAGAACAGACTGCCATATTTGACATGGCCCATGCATTTGGTGCCGAACATATCGCCCCATTTGCGCGACAGTGGGAAAAGGACGAGGAAATTCCCAAAACCCTCTGGCCGCAGATCGCCGAGCTTGGCTTTGGGGGACTATATGTTTCCGAGGAAAACGGCGGAACGGGCTTAAGCCGCCTTGATGCGACATTGGTATTCGAGGCATTATCAATGTCCTGCGCCTCCGTCGCGGCATTCCTGTCGATCCACAATATGTGCGCCAAAATGATCGACAGCTTTGGCACTGACGCCTTGCGCGACCGGATTCTACCCAAAGCCCTGACGATGGAAACCGTCCTGTCCTACTGTTTGACCGAGCCTGGATCAGGGTCAGACGCTGCAGCCCTAAAAACCCGTGCGGACCAGACAAATGCTGGTTTCAGTCTGACGGGCACCAAAGCATTCATTTCAGGCGGCGGCTATTCAGACGCCTATATTGTCATGGCGCGCACTGGCGACGCAGGTCCAAAAGGTATCAGCGCGTTCCTGATCGAAGACGGCACAGACGGTCTGTCTTTTGGCGGCTTAGAGGACAAAATGGGTTGGCGGTCGCAACCAACGCGTCAAGTGCAATTGGACAATTCGAACATTTCATCCGATAATTTACTTGGTGAAGCTGGTAAAGGTTTCACTTATGCGATGATGGGGCTTGATGGTGGTCGCCTAAACATTTCAGCGTGCTCACTTGGTGCGGCGCAATCCGCACTCAACCAAACCATCACCTACATGAGCGAACGCAAAGCGTTCGGACAGTCAATCGACCAATTCCAAGGGTTACAATTCAGGCTTGCCGACATGCAGATCGAAATGGAATCGGCCCGCACGTTCCTACGCCAAGCCGCTTGGAAATTAGACACGGGCGCACACGACGCATCCGCCTTTTGCGCCATGGCGAAAAAACTTTGCACCGAAGTCGGCAGCCGCACAGCCGACCAATGCCTGCAACTACACGGCGGCTACGGTTATCTGGCTGACTACGGAATCGAAAAGATCGTGCGCGACCTACGGGTCCATCAAATCCTCGAAGGCACCAACGAAATCATGCGCGTCATCACAGCACGGCACATGATGAAATGACCGATATCCTTATTCGAACCAACGGCCACGCCGGACACATCACGCTCAACCGCCCCCAAGCGCTCAATGCGCTGACATGGGACATGTGCCTCGCGATTGAAGACGCAATCGACGGTTGGCACCACGACGATGCGGTCAAGCTGATCATCATCGACGGCGCTGGCGACCGTGCATTTTGTTCAGGCGGCGATATCGCTGACATGTATGCAAGCGGGCAAAACGGCGATCTGGACTATGGGCGCAATTTTTGGCGCGACGAATATCGGCTCAACAGCAAACTTGCCCATTATCCCAAACCCATCGCGACC
>CAJXTP010000151.1 GCA_913061335.1 uncultured Loktanella sp. | reverse complement strand
CCCGCCGTATCTATGGCGAGACACTCTCGGATGACGCGATGGACCAGTTTATTCGCAATTTTTCAGGCTATCGGTTGAATGAAGTTTTGGGCGCTTGGAAGCCCTATGCCGATGTGGTCGCAGGCGCGCTTGAGCGGACTTGCAAAGTCAACAATGTTCCCTTCCGCACCGAGGACGCGCAACGCATCTATGAAGAAGTGCCAACGTGGGGGCCGCACGCGGATGTGCCTGCAGGTCTGATGCGTATGGCACAGCACATCCCATTGGTTATCCTGTCTAACGCGATGAATAGTCAGATCATGTCGAATGTTGAAAAACTTGGCGCGCCCTTTTTCAAAGTCATCACCGCCGAAGACACTGGCAGCTACAAACCGAAGATGAACGGGTTTGACTATATGCTTGATGTGTTGGGTTGCGGGCCAGAGGATATCACCCATGTCTCGTCTTCATTCCGTTATGATCTGATGACCGCGCATGACATGGGCATCAAGTCCAAGGTTTGGGTAAACCGTGGTCACGAACCGGCGAACCCATATTATGGCTATACGGAAATCAAAGACATCTCGGGTCTTCCCGGCGTCTTTGGGTTTGAGTGAGGCGAGCACCGTGAAATATAGTTCCTATTGGCATGACAGCGCGCCCGCTTTCAACGGCACATCTGATGCGCCAACCGGGCATTATGATGTCGCGGTGATTGGGGCGGGGTTTACCGGCCTTGGTGCCGCGCGCAAGCTGGCCAAGGACGGTGCGAGCGTTGTTGTGCTTGAGGCGCAGACCGTGGGGTTTGGGGCCTCGGGGCGTAATGGCGGACATCTCAATAATGGTCTGGCCCATAGTTTTGGCGCGGCTTGTTCACGGTTCGGAAACCAGACGGCAATTGCGATGTACCGCACTTTTGACGAGGGGATCGAGACAATCGAGCGGGTCATCGCAGAAGAGGGGATCGCTTGTGATTTTCGCCGCTCTGGTAAGCTTAAACTCGCCTCTAAACCTCAACATATGGATGAAATCGTTAGTAATTTCAATTTGGTCAACAAGTTGGTTGATTCAGATACCGAGATTTTGACCCGCGAAGATTTGCGCGGTGAGATTGGGTCAGACGCCTTTCACGGCGCAATGTTGCAGTCCAAAAGCGCCATGATGCATATGGGCCGATTTGTGACCGGATTGGCAGAGGCCGCAGCACGCCACGGGGCACAAATCCATGAAAACTCGCCCGTTAAAGACTGTGTTCCGGTTATGCACGGGCACCGCCTGACAACCCCGCAAGGTGTGGTGACAGCTACCAAAGTTTTGCTGGCCACAGGTGCATATACAACCAATAGGTTTGGCTGGTTTCGCCGTCGTATCGTGCCAGTTGGCAGCTTTCTCGTGGCCACACGCCCGTTGTCGGAGGATGAAGTCGCAGCGACCTTACCAGGGGACCGGACCTGCGTGACCACGATGAATGTGGGGAACTATTTTCGCCTTTCACCAGACCGTCGGTTGATTTTTGGCGGGCGTGCACGGTTCTCGGCCAGTTCGGACCAAAGTTCAGATGCCAAAAGCGGAACGGTGTTACGCGCCTCAATGATCGAGATTTTTCCGCATTTGGCAGATGTCCAGATCGACTATTGCTGGGGCGGTTTGGTTGACATGACCAAGGATCGCTATCCTAGGACAGGGCAGGCCGAAGGGGTTTTCTATGCGATGGGCTATTCCGGCCATGGGGCTCAGATTGCAACCCACCTCGGCGAAATCATGGCCGACCAGATGACCGGTGTTGCACGGGTAAATCCATGGGCCAATTTACCATGGCATGCGGTCCCTGGAAATTTTGGCAAGCCGTGGTTCTTGCCGTTCGTCGGCGCCTATTTCAGGATAAAAGACAAGATCAGCTAGTGAGTACCTCAGAAAGCTTTACAGTTTTTGAGGTGCTTGTCTGTGACAAGGTTAGTCTAATCCCGCCATGTGGAAGGCCTTGATTTCAAGATATTCCTCGATTCCGGCCCGTGCGCCTTCGCGCCCAAGTCCCGATTGTTTCACCCCACCAAACGGGGCCGCGGCCATCGCCATATTCCCCGTATTCAGCCCAACCAAACCCGCCTCCAACATCTGGCCCACACGCCACGCGCGGCGGTGGCTTTCGGTGTAGAAATACGCAGCAAGACCGAAGGGCGTTGCGTTGGCCAGTGTGATGGCTTCGTCCTCAGTCTCAAACCGGAAAAGCGGGGCGACGGGGCCAAATGTCTCTTCTTGAGCGACGATCATCTCTGGTGTGACGCCAGTCAGCACGACGGGTGCTGCGTATTGACCGCTGGTTGGTATCGGAGCTTGGGCAACTATCTTGGCACCTTTGGACTGCGCGTCGTCAACATGTTGTTTGATTTTGGCGATAGCAGCGTCATTTATCATCGGCCCAATCGCGACGCCCTCTTGCAACCCAGGTCCGACCTTGAGCGCAGTAACCGCTGCCGACAGTTTGGCTGCAAATTCATCATAGATGCCTGCTTGTACGAAAATCCGATTGGCACAGACACAGGTCTGGCCGCCATTGCGGAATTTTGAAGCCATGACCCCTACAACGGCAGCATCCAGATCGGCATCTTCAAAAACGATGAAGGGCGCGTTGCCCCCCAATTCAAGGCTCAGGCGCTTCACGGTTGGCGCGCATTGCGCCATCAAAAGTGAACCCACGCGGGTTGATCCGGTAAAAGACAGCTTGCGCACAACGGGGCTTGCCGTCAAAGCGCCGCCAATCTGTGTTGGCATACCTGTGACGACATTAATCACCCCATTCGGAATGCCCGCGCGCAATGCCAAGTCGGCAAGTGCTAGGGCAGAAAAGGGAGTGAGTTCAGAAGGTTTGATCACGACGCTACAGCCAGCAGCCAATGCCGGTGCAACTTTGCGGGCGATCATGGCGTTGGGAAAATTCCAAGGCGTTACGATGGCGCAGACGCCAACTGGGTCTTTCATGACCACAATCTGCCGATCACCAGCAGGGGCCGGGATCACATGACCCTCTATGCGACTTGCTTCTTCAGCGAACCATTTGACGAATGATGCGCCATATCCGATCTCGCCGCGGGCTTCGGCCAATGGTTTGCCCTGTTCGGCCGTGAGGATCAGCGCCAGATCGTCTGCATTTTCCATCATCAAATCGTGCCAACGCATCACCAAAGCTGCGCGCTCTGAAACCGGACGCTTGCGCCAAAGGGCAAAGGCGCGTTCGGCGGCGTTAATCGCGTCTTGGGTTTGCTCTGCGCTCAGGTCAGGGACGGTTCCCAAAACCGATCGGCTGGCCGGGTCGATCACGTCGACACTCACCGCAGCATCCGTCCAGTTGCGGTCGATCAGGGCCGCCTGCCGGAATAGACTGGGATCTTTGAGACCACGTAGCGCGAGAGGAAGTAGTGAAGTTTGATTGTTCAATTCAGAGCCTCCAATACGGCGCTCGTGATCTCATCAGTTTTCTGCGCACCATGCACGCAGCCAATGCCAGAGGCAGTGACGGTTTCCACCGCAGTCATAATACGGATCGCGGTTGCGGCTTCGCCAAGATGATCCAACATCATTGCGATCGACCAGATGGCCGCAATCGGATTTGCGACACCTTGGTCCGCGATATCCGGGGCCGAACCATGCACAGGCTCAAACATCGAAGGGGCGGATCGGTTGGGGTTGATATTGGCGGAGGCTGCAAACCCAAGGCCACCTTGAATGGCAGCTCCCAGATCGGTCAGGATGTCGCCAAAGAGGTTAGACGCTACGATCACATCTAGGGTTTCCGGGGCCATGACCATGCGCGCGCAAATTGCGTCAACGTGATAGGGGGTGACCGTCACATCGGGATATTCTGTAGCCAGTTCTTGTGTAATCTCGTCCCAGAAGACCATGGAATGGCGTTGCGCATTCGATTTGGTCACCGAGGCCAGCCGACCCGAACGGGCGCGCGCCTGCTCAAAGCCAAAACGCAGGATACGTTCCACACCGACACGGGTGAAGACGGCAGTTTCTACGGCCACTTCGTTGAGCTTGCCAACATGTACCCGACCGCCCGCACCAGAGTATTCGCCTTCGGTGTTTTCACGAATGCACAGGATATCAAATTCTGACTTACGCAAGGGCCCCTCTACACCTGCCAACAGCCGGTGCGGCCGAATGTTGGCATATTGCACAAAAGCTTTGCGGATCGGCAGCAGCAATCCGTGTAGCGACACCGCGTCAGGCACCTTTGCCGGCCAACCCACCGCGCCCAAAAATATTGCATCATATCCGCGCAGTGTTTCGATACCGTCGTCGGGCATCATATGACCATGTTGCAGATAGTAGTCGCATGACCACGGCAGGGTGGTGCCGATCAGGGCGTCAGGGTCTGCTTTTTGGGCGACGGCAAAGGCCGCCTCGGTCACTGAGACACCGATCCCATCACCCGGGATGAGTGCGATTTTATGAACTGTCATGGCTTTCTCACAAATCTATTAGCACGCTCTTGGAGCGGCGATTGGCATGATAGGCTTCTCGGCCCAGATCTTTTCCGATCCCAGAAGACTTGTAGCCCCCGGTCGGCAGGATGTGGTCGCGTGAGCGGCCATAGCGGTTGACCCAAACTGTTCCAGCCTGCAGCGCCTTGGTCACCCGAAGGGCGCGGGACAGATCGCGAGTAAAGACACCGGCAGCAAGGCCATAGGTGGGATGATCTGCCAACCGGAGCGCCTCTGCCTCATCATTGAAGGTTTGTATTGTAAGAACTGGGCCAAAGATTTCTTGTACAACGGCGGGGGAATCCTGCGCCACATCCAACAGAAGTGTTGGCGCATAAAAACAACCGGGTGCGTCCAAACGCGCGCCGCCAATAAGGGCTGTCGCGCCTTCCACAATTGCGGCCTGAACGATACTGTCGATCCGGTCCAACTGCTTGTTTGAAATGATTGGCGCGTAGGTCGTGGCGGCGTCCCATGTCGGTCCTGCCTTGATTTGCGACAGCAAGGTTTGCACACGCTGCACCAATTCTTCGGCTACTTCGGCGGCGACAATAATACGGGTGCCCGCAACGCAAGCTTGTCCGGCATTCGCGAGCGCACTCGATGCGACGGCGGCGGCGGTTTTGTCCATATCGGCATCGGCAAAGATGATTTGGGGGCTTTTGCCGCCCAGTTCCAATGTCATCGATTTAATGCCGGTTTTCGCAATATTCCCCATAATTGCGGCCCCAGCCGCGGTTGATCCAGTGAACGAAACTTTGGCGATGTCAGCATGACCGGTAAGAGCATTGCCTGTCGTCATTCCGTCGCCCTGTACGATATTGATGAGCCCTGCGGGAATACCGGCCTGCACGGCCAAATCAACCATACGCATCACCGAAAACGGTGTCATCTCGGATGGTTTCAACACAACGGCGTTGCCTGCCGCTAGGGCAGGGGCAAGCTTCCACCCCGCCATCGAAATCGGAAAATTCCACGGTGTTATGGCCCCCACAACGCCATAAGGTTCGGTTGCGACAAAACCCATCTGGTCATCACGTGTCGGCGCGAGCAGGCCACCCTCTTTGTCTGCCAATTCTGCGAAAAAACGAATTTGTTCGGCGGTGATGGCAATATCGCCATCCTTGATCTGCGCGATAGGTCGGGTTGAGGCCACGGCCTCAAGTTTGCCCAGTTTTGGCGCATCCGCCTCAATCAGATCGGCCCATTTGTGCAGCGCACGGGTGCGGTCGCGGGGCTGGCAACTGCCCCACCCGGAACTGGCTAACGCATTTTGTGCGGACTCAACCGCTCTGTCGATGATCCCTGCATCTGCAATGGGGCAGTCGGCATAGGCGGCATCGTCTGAAGGGCGCCGCATTGGCAACTCACCTTTTGCGGGCACAAAGGCACCTGCGATATGGTGACCAATAGGCAGCGTAATTTGGTCAGGATCAAAGGACAGTGTCATAAAAGCTCCGGCTTGAACGAGAGAATGCGGGTCATGCAGTGAGGTTATTTGAGAGTTTGCAGCAGATTGGACGGCAGTTGCGCGGCATGCGGTGAGATCGGTTGTTCTTGGTGCTGTTTGCAGAATTCCCTGTCGTAGAAGAATGTATCAATTACGACGCAAACCGCAGGGAATAACGCAAGATTTGCTAAGTTCGGCATGATCTGCGTTCAAGCCAATGTGAAGATTGTGGGTGAAGGAAGTCGTATGCATGTAGAAACCATCTTGGCCGATTTGGTGGCCATCCCCGATCTGCCTGGCCAGTCCAACGCCGCCATGTCCAATTGTGTGCAGCAACATTTGGAACGCGCTGGTGCAAAGGTGAATGTGCTACGTGGCCCAGAAGGGGATCGCAACAATATATTTGCAACCCTTGGACCCAGCGACCAGTCCGGTTTCCTTTTGTCAGGGCATATGGATGTCGTGCCCGTCGAAGGCCAAGACTGGTCGAGTGATCCGTTCAAGTTGACGGCGCGGGATGGGCGGCTTTATGGCCGTGGTACGTCTGATATGAAGGGGTTCCTCGCTTGCATGTTGGCAACTGCCTATGCCCATGGCGACAAAACCCTGTCAAAACCCCTGCTGCTGGCTTTTTCATATGACGAGGAGATCGGCTGTCGTGGGGTAGGTCATATGATAGCGCGGCTGCCCGAACTTTGTGCCCCGCCTTTGGGTTGCATCATCGGCGAGCCGTCTAACATGACGCCCGTGTTGTCCCATAAAGGCAAGCATTCAGTACTATTGCGTTTTACCGGAGCATCAGCCCATTCCTCAAACCCAAGTGATGGCGTCAATGCAATCTATCCGGCCGCAGAGTTGGCATTGTTTGTGCGGGATCTGAATGACGCGTTGGCCGCAAATGGCCCATGCGATGCACGGTTTGAGCCGCCACATTCCACGGTCGTTGCGGGTATGATGGACGGCGGAACGGCAGTGAATATTATCCCCGATGCTTGCGGATTGTGGATCGAATGCCGGGCTGTCCCGGGGCAGAACCCAACCGATACGATCGACCGGATCGTCGCCTTTGCACAGGATTTGGTTCACCAAGGTCTTGCCCTGTCTTTGAAGGTTGAAACCCTTGGTCAGTATCCAGCTTTGCCACCACCATGCGAGGATGCATTGTCCGAAACAATGGCGCAGCTTACAGGCCGCGTCGCGATACCCGCCGTTAGCTATGGTACCGAAGCGGGGTTATTCCATGCGGCTGGATATCCCGCAATCATCTGCGGGCCGGGGGCGATTTCGCGCGCGCATAAACCCAACGAATATATCAAGCCATCCGAGCTGACAGAATGTTGTCGCG
>CAJXTP010000150.1 GCA_913061335.1 uncultured Loktanella sp. | reverse complement strand
TGAATGTGCCCGCGTCCGTGTCGTGGCAGGAACGCGATGGGCAGGTCGTTTAGAGTGCCTGTTAGAATAGCGTCAGATGGCGTGCCCCAAGGGCTGTTGACCGTCGTCCATTCACCATTTTGTAATCCGGGGATGTCATACAGCCCAGAGCCGCCGATAATGCCAAGATACGTTGTCATGCGCGAAGCCTTTGGGTTGTGTGTCGTTCGTTGGTTTCAATGTGGTGCAAGTCCCGCACGCGTGCAACGGCGTTTGCGGGGGTGACAATTGCGGTCTGCCTTGGTAGGGGCGGCAATTGATTGAACACAGACGCAGGATACCCGTTATGGCACAGGCACTTTTGGCACGATTTGCAGACAGTATGTCGTTGCGCGACCCGGATGCGCCGTTGACGGTCGGACGTGTCCGTATCGAGATTTTGTCCGGCCTGACGGTCGCCTTGGCCTTGGTCCCAGAAGCCGTAGCTTTTGCGTTTGTTGCAGGTGTGAACCCGCTTGTTGGCTTATATGCCGCGTTTATCGTTGGTCTGATCACCGCGTTGATTGGTGGTCGGCCGGGCATGATTTCGGGTGCGACGGGTGCCTTGGCAGTTGTCATGGTGTCCTTGGTTGCCCAGCACGGTGTTGAATACCTGTTTGCCACCGTTGTCTTGATGGGGTTGATCCAAATTTTCGTCGGCATAATGCGCTGGGGCAAGTTTATTCGCCTTGTGCCGCATCCTGTGATGCTTGGCTTTGTGAACGGCCTCGCGATTGTTATTTTCCTTGCACAGATGAGCCAGTTTCAGGTCCCTGGATCGGCTGAAAGCGCGGGGCATGGCATGGCGAATGGTCAATGGTTGTCTGGTGCGCCGATGTTCATGATGCTTGGCCTTGTTGGTGTGACGATGTTTATCATTTGGGTCATGCCGCGCATCACCAGTGTGATCCCCGCGCCCTTGGCTGGTATTGGTATTGTTGCTGCGATTGTCATTGGCTTTGGCCTTGATGTGCCGCGCGTTGGCGACTTGGCGTCGATCCAAGGTGGCCTGCCGCCGTTCCATATTCCGATGGTCCCATTCACGTTTGAGACGTTCCAGATTATCTTACCCTATGCGCTGATTTTGGCCGCGATTGGCCTGATCGAAAGCCTGCTGACGTTGAACTTGGTTGGTGAAATGACCAACAAACGTGGCGGCGCATCGCAAGAATGTGTGGCTCAAGGTATCGCCAACACCGTGACTGGCGTTTTTGGCGGCATGGGCGGTTGTGCGATGATCGGTCAGTCGATGATCAACGTGAAATCCGGTGGCCGGACCCGTTTGGCAGGTATTGCTGCCGCGTTGTTCTTGCTCGTGTTTATCCTGTTTGCGTCTGGTTTGATTGAACAAATCCCGCTGGCCGCATTGGTTGGTGTGATGTTCATGGTTGTGATCGGAACGTTTGCTTGGAATTCGTTGACGATTTTCCGTAAGGTTCCAATGATGGATGGTTTTGTGATTGTTTTGGTCACAATCGTCACCGTGATGACTGACCTTGCCACAGCCGTGGTTGTGGGCGTGATTGTATCGGCGCTGGCCTATTCTTGGAACAACGCCAAGCGTATTTACGCCAGCACCCATGAGACCCCTGAAGGTGCCAAAGTGTACAAAATCAATGGCCCGCTGTTTTTTGGCTCTGCTGAAGGGTTTTCCGAGCTGTTTCAGATCAACGATGACCCGTCGCTGGTCATTATCGATTTTGAAGGCAGCCGCGTTGTTGACCAATCTGCGTTGCAGGCAATCGAGGCTGTTGCTGGCAAATACGAGGATGCAGGCAAGCGTATTCAGTTGCGTCACCTGACCCACGAATGCCACGAGCTGCTGTCAAAAGCAGGTCACTTGGTTGTCGATAGCGATGATGATCCCGATTACGAGTTGGCTGTCGATTACGGTGTGAAGACAGGTATTCTTGGCGGACACTAACCTCGCGATTATTCGTCCGGTCGCGTGAGGCTGAATGCCTCGCGCACCGTGGCGTAATCGCGGTATCCAAGCCGCGCCATTGGGCTGAATTGTGTGATGTCGAACATGCCGTCGATCATGCAGTCGTCGCGCATATGTACGCCGGTGACCTCGCCGAAGACCGCAAAGTTTGCAGCACCTGGCAGTTGCACAATCTGGGTCAGTTTGCATTCCAACGTCGCGGGGCTTGCCGCGACGCGCGCGCAGTTGATTGTGTCACAGTCCAGCTTTTCCAAATCCGCCAGCGCGAATTCGTCGGTGTCTTTATCCCAAGGCCCCGATGTTGTGTTCATCGCGTCACGTAGCGCGAAGCTGACGATGTTGACCGCAAAAACGCCTGTTTCGCGGATGTTTGCAACGCTGTCTTTGGTGTCGCCGCGGTCGGGTTTGGCGGATGTGGACGCAAACATCACCTGTGGCGGATCATAGGCGACAGCGTTGAAAAAGGAGTAGGGCGCCAAGTTGTCGGACCCATCCGCGCCGCGTGTCGCGATCCAACCGATGGGGCGTGGCGTGACAATGGCGTTAAATGGGTTGTGCGGCAGTCCGTGGCCATTTTTTGGTTCATAAAACATCGCTTGCACCTATCCAATTGTTCCCTGCTTAGGTAGCTTTGCGGAAAGGCTTTGACCAGAGGGCAGATGCAGACAGAGGCGATCACATTGGCCCCCGAGGTCCCTGATGACCGGTGGGAGGTCGAGGCGTTGTATGACTTGTGCTTTGCGCCCGGTCGCTCAGCGCTGTCGTCGTACCGGTTGCGCGATGGTGTGGATCCGATTGCGCCGCTGTGTCTGACTGCGCGTGATGGGGCGGGCATTCTGGCGGGGGCGATCCGGCATTGGCCAGTGTGTGTCGCAGGGCATGCAGTGGCCTTGTTAGGGCCTGTGGCCGTGCATCCGACGCGCCAAGGCGAAGGCTTGGCGCGGTTGCTGGTGCACCGTGCGTTGGAAATTGCGGGTGAACAGGGATGGGACCGCGTCATGCTGGTCGGCGATGCGCCGTATTATGGCAAGTTTGGATTTACGCTATTGCCGGATGTTCAAATGCCACCGCCGACGAACCCGGCCCGTGTGTTGGGGATCGCCGTGCAAAGCGATGCTTGGCGCGGCGTGACGGGTGCAGTGACGGCGTGGCCCGATTGAAAATCGTCCCACGCCCCCCTATCTGTTTGTGATGACCCAAGATATTATTTTGACCAACGCCTTAGACGACGATGCAGCGATTGCGATCGCCGCACTTGTTTTACGTCAACGCCGCGCGAACGGCATTTTGATGAAAGCGATCAACTTTGTCGGTGGGCAAGTCGAGGACGGGCTTAAGATGTTACCTGTCGGTGCCCGCGCCCAGATTGATGTGGCCGCCCGCCGAGCATTAGAGGCCAGCTATGATGCAGCCAGTCGCAGCCGCACGAAATATGCCGGATCGGACGCTATGCACAAGGCACTTGGGGCGGTGTCCGGTGCGCTTGGCGGGCTTGGTGGGTTGCCCACGGCCTTGGCCGAATTGCCGATAGCAACGACCCTGATCTTTCGCGCTGTGCAAGGTGTGGCCGTCGAATACGGCGAGGACCCAACCAGCGCCGAGACGCGCATGGAATGCTTGGCGGTTTTCGGATCAGGTGGACCTGGAACTGCGGATGACGGCGTGGATACATCGTTCTTTGGCGCGCGCATTGGCCTGACGGGGGCTGCGGTGCATGGATTAATCGGCAAGGTCGCTCCACGTTTCGCCACGGTGATGACCCAAAAGCTGGCGTCGCAGGCAGTGCCGATTTTGGGCGCTGCTGCAGGTGCTGGCACAAATTACGCGTTCACCGATTATTACGTGCAGATGGCCCATGTGCATTTCGGATTGCGCAAGCTGGCCCGTGAGCACGGTGAAAGCCCTGTGCTGGATGAGTTTCACCGTCTACTGGTTGTCCGCGATGTGCCCGTCAAGCGCGCTTAGATCTGATAAACAAGCCAGTCAGCCACAGCGCGGCGCACTGATTGATCGCCCGCTGCGATTGATGCGTCGACGATGCCACGCACTTCGCTAAGGTCGACCCGTCGCAGCAGGTGTTTCACCGGGCCGATGGACGCGGGGCGCATCGATAGCGACCGGAACCCGATGGCCGCAAACACCAGCGCCTCAATTGGCCGTCCTGCGTCTTCGCCACAAAACGAAAGTGGTGTGCCATGGGTGTTGCAGCGGTCTACGATGTTGCTCAAGAAGCCTAAGAACGCGGGGTTCAGCGTGTCATAACGTTTGCGCACCCGCTCGTTTTCGCGGTCAGCTGCAAAGAAGAATTGCTTAAGATCGTTACCGCCCACTGACACAAAATCCACCTCTTTGAAGAACGCATCAGGGGCGTATCCCAGCGACGGGGTTTCCAGCATCGCGCCGACCTTAAGGTCAGACGGTAGCGGGTGGCCCAGCTTGCGTTCGCGGTCCATGGCTTTGTCCATCTCGGCCTTAGCGTCGTGAAATTCGTCGTATTGCGCGATGAACGGGAACATGACCGACAAGGGCCCGCCGTTTGCCGCACGGATAAACGCTTGCAACTGCATCCGTAGCACGCCCGGTTTATCAAGCCCCACGCGGATCGCCCGCCACCCCATTGCGGGGTTGGGTTCATCGTTGGGTTTCATGTAGGACAGCACTTTGTCCGAGCCGATATCAAGTGTCCGAAACGCGACGCGCTGGCCTTTTGCCGCAGCAAGGACGCGGGAATAAAGCGCCGAAAGTTCGGCCCGCCGTGGCATTTGATTACGCACCAGAAATTGCAATTCGGTACGAAATAGGCCGACGCCTTCGGCACCGGAGCCTTCGAGCGATGGCAGGTCAGCGATCAGGCCCGCGTTCATTTGCAGCGACAGCGTCACCCCGTCTTTGGTTTGCGCGGGCAGATCGCGGATCGAAGTGTACCGTTCTTGCGCCCGTGTCAGCATCGCGATTTTGTCGCGGAATGCGCCTTGCACGGTGTCATCGGGGCGCAAATGCGCGATGCCCTGTTCGCCGTCCACTAGGATCGTGTCGCCGTTTAGGGCCTCGCGGGTGATCCCCTTGGCGTTGATCACCAGCGGGATTGCCCATGCTCGTGCCACGATGGTCGCGTGGCTGCCAACGGAGCCGTCTTCAAGCACGATGCCTTTGAGCGCCTTGCCGTATTCGAGCAATTCGCCGGGCCCAATGTTGCGGGCCACGAGGATCGGATTTTCGGGCATATCGGCCGCACCGGACCCTTGCCCCGTCAGAATACGCAGCAATCGGTTGGACAGATCATCAAGGTCGGCCATCCGTTCGCGCATATAGGCGTCGCCGGATTGTGACAGGCGGGCGCGGAACAAGGATTGTTCCTTTTCCACAGCGGCCTCGGCGGATAATCCGTTTTCGACGTCTGCTTCCATGCGCGCCAGCCATGACTTTGAGTTGGCGAACATACGGTAGGCCTCAAACACCTTCTTTTGCTCTGTGTCGGTGTTTTTATTGTCGGACAGCAAGTCATCAAGCCCGACCCGCAGCGTATCAACCGCATCGCGCAGGCGCTGTAGTTCGACGTCTGGATCGTCGGCAATTGGGTTGGTCACCACCACGCGCGGTTCGTGCAGGAATACTTGGCCCTCGGATGCGCCTTCTTGGGCGATGGAGCCCTTGAACATAACAGGTTGGACGTGGCGTGCGGACAGGGCTGCCCCTTCGCCGGTAAACGCGCCAAGTTCGGTCATTTCCGCGAGGACCATGGCGACGACTTCGAGCGCGTAGATTTCATCGGGGGAAAATTCGCGGGCTGCTTTGGATTGCACGACCAACACGCCAAGCGCGTCGCCAAGCCGTTGCACAGGCACGCCGCAGAACGATGAATACCGTTCTTCGCCGGTTTCGGGCATGTAGCGGAACCCTTTGGCGTTGGGTGCGTCGGCTGTGTTCACGACACGTTTGGTACGCGCGGTGCGCCCGACCAAACCTTCGCCAAGCTTCATGCGTGTTTGGTGCACGGCTTCTGCTTGCAGGCCTTCTGTCGCGCAAAGTTCGAGCGTGTCTTCGTCGCGAAACAGGTAGATTGAACAGACCTCGGTCTGCATCGACGACGCGATAATGTTCACGACTTTGTCGAGTCGGTCTTGGCCTTCGCTGCTTGTTGCGAGCGCCGTGCGCAGGCGTCCGAGCAGTTTGCGGCTTTCGGTTTCAATCCGTTCAGGCATTTTTGCCCCCCAATTAGGTTTAGTTTACGTGGCCGCAGCGTAGAGGGGAAGGCTTATTGCAACTCTTGGGTGTCTTGGGTCAGGGTGATGATTGTGAATTACGCCGGCGACAACGGTAGTTTCTGTCCCATATAATTAACGCTTCAACTATACGGTTGGTTTTACGCAAGATGCCGCGTCAAATTTATCGGCAATCATGAGACCGCTAACGACCCAAATCAATCCACAGGCATGGCGTCACAGTCAGCAAAACTAGCCAAGTTAGACGCGTCGTTATCACCATTTATTGTATTGAAAACTGAACTGGCTATTGAGCAATCGATTTGTCGAAGGGAGCGATTTGTTGAACGATATGAATCAATATTCACATAATGTACGCCGATCTGCCGATTGTTCTCAACTGTAACAAGTGCGTAGAATATCCCGATTTCACCTTCTAAATCCGCATTTCTAACCGCCAAAACCTGTTGTACCATATCAGGAAGCTGAATTTGAGAATCTGTGTCTGACGCCGAAAAATAGATGACCCAAAGATCGCCCGCCGCAAAGGGTTGCCAGCCTAATGTGGACCGCTCACCGAGTTCGGTTTCGTTGAAATATTGCAGGTATGACCAAAAATCTGGACCAACGTTAAAAGTAGATATTTGAGGCTCTCGGCCCAAAATTGCGCGCAGCGAACCCGCTTCATTACTTTGGCCAATTGCCGTCGATGAACTTATCGCAACAACAATGGCTAATAGTAATTCTTTCATTCCAAAAGTTGACATCGAAGTTTGTCTCCCGTCAGCTACGTCTCTTTTTCAAGCTCAAATGCATCGTGAAGGGCTTGCACGGCGAGTTCCATGTATTTGCGGTCGATCAGCACCGAGACTTTGATCTCGGAGGTGGTGATGACTTTGATGTTCACGCCTTCATCGCGCAGGGTGGCGAACATTTTGGCGGCGACACCTGCGTGGCTACGCATGCCGATACCGACGATGGATACTTTGGCGACGCCTTCGTCAGCGACCAGATCGTGGTAGTTGATTTGATCGGCGGCTTTGGCGGCTTCCATCGATGCTTGCGCGCGCGGAACCTGATCGACGGGGCAAGAGACTGTCTCTTATACACATCTCCGAGCCCACGAGACCTCTCTACATCTCG
>CAJXTP010000149.1 GCA_913061335.1 uncultured Loktanella sp. | reverse complement strand
AAAAACGAGATCGGACGCAAGCCGATAGCCCGCAGCAGGTCTTGTAACCATGCGGGGGACGGGCCGTTTTTCACGCCTTTGATCAGGCGGCCTGTGAACACGGGGCAGCCATCAAGCGTGTCTGCATCAATGGCAACGGACAGGTCGGAGGTGAATGTCGCCGCGACGACTTCGACCTCGCAGGGTTTCATTTTGCCCAAGCCACGGGCCGCCAAATCACGCGCAATACCGCGCACGCCAAGCGCGTCTGGGCGGTTGGGTGTGATCGCGATTTCGATCACGGTGTCGACTTTGGCGGGGTCGTTGATCGCGAGCCAATCGACGAAACGGTCGCCGACATTGCCCGACGGCAATTCAATGATGCCGTCGTGTTCTTCGGACAGTTCCATCTCGCGCTCGGATGCCATCATGCCGTAGGATTCGATCCCGCGGATTTTTCCAACGCCAATCGTCGTGTCGATGCCCGGCACATAGACGCCCGGTTTGGCGACGACGACTGTGATGCCTTCGCGGGCATTTGGTGCGCCGCAAATGATCTGCAATTCGCCTTCGTCAGTGTCGACCTTACAGACCCGCAGCTTATCCGCATCGGGATGCTTTTCGGCGTGGGTCACGTAGCCAAGGGTGAAATCCTTGAGCTTGTCAGACGGGTTCTCGATGCCTTCGACCTCAAGACCCAGATCAGTCAGAGCCTCGGATATTTCATCGACAGTGGCCGTGGTGTCGAGATGCTTTTTCAGCCAAGAGAGTGTGAATTTCATTTGGAAAGCCCTCCGTGGAGTGTCGGTACATCACGTGGTTGGAAGCCGTAGTGGCGTAGCCAGCGTAGGTCGCTGTCGAAGAATGCCCGCAGGTCGGGGATGCCGTATTTCAGCATGGCGAGCCGGTCGATGCCGAGGCCGAATGCGAAGCCTTGGTAGACGGAACTGTCGACGCCTGCGGCTTCTAGGACCTTGGGGTGGACCATGCCGGAGCCGCCTGCTTCGAGCCAGTCGTCGCCTTCGCCAAGCTTGAGCTGACCGTCAACCCAAGAGCAGCGGAAGTCGATTTCGGCAGAGGGTTCGGTGAACGGGAAGTGCGAGGCGCGGAAGCGGACCTCGATTTTGTCGACCTCGAAAAAGGCGGCGGCGAATTCTTCGAGCACCCATTTGAGGTTGGCCATGGAGATGTCTTTGTCGATCGCCAAGCCTTCGATTTGGTTGAACATCGGGGTGTGCGTTTGGTCGTAGTCAGCGCGGTACACGCGGCCCGGACAGATGATGCGCAAGGGCGCGCCTTGGGCTTCCATGGTGCGGATTTGCACGGGCGAAGTGTGGGTGCGCAAGACGTGCGGCGGGCGGTCGTCGCCGTCGCTGCGGTGCGTATAGAACGTGTCCATTTCGGCGCGCGCCGGATGGTGGCCCGGAATGTTGAGCGCGTCAAAGTTATACCAATCAGATTCGATTTGCGGGCCTTCGGCGACGCTAAACCCCATGTCGGCAAAGATCGCGGTGACCTCTTCGGTGACTTGGCTGATCGGGTGGATCGAGCCAACAGGTCGGTCGCGCGCGGGCAATGTCACATCGAGCCATTCGGCGCGCAGGCGTGCGTCAAGCGCGGCATCACCAAGCGCGGATTTCTTGGCGATCAGGGCGCTATTAATCTCGTCTTTTAGCGCGTTCAACGCAGGGCCAGCGGTTTGGCGTTCCTCGGGGGTCATTTTGCCCAGCTCGCGCATCTGCAACGATATCTCGCCCTTTTTCCCAAGGGCCTGCACGCGCAGATCCTCAAGACCGCTTTCGTCCCCCGCATCGGCAATCAGGGTCAGGTATTTTGATTTCAGATCGTCCATCACAGGCCTCTTGCATATCCAGCCTATCGGTTACCGAATGGGGGCATGGGTTGCAAGTATCGCAGGCTAGCTGGGACGTATTTTGGCAACCTCTGATCGGAAATAGGCCAGCGTGATGGTCGCCCTGTTTCCGGCAACGCCGTGATATTTTGATCGACCCGACGATGTGGGCAGCCCCGCCCAAATACCCGCGAGGTTGTTCATAAACTTTTGCGGGTCCAGATCACCTGCGACAAAATCGCGGAACCCTGCGTCTGCGAGCAGCACGTCGGCCAACCTGTCTTGTAGCGCGGGGGTAAAGCGGTCACTGCGTTTGGCACCCACTTTGGTCACGACGCGGCGCAGGGTGTCGGGGATAAATTGGTAGCGGCCAATTGCGTGCGGCTGCCCCGGTGTCGCGGCAATCCAATCGTAGATTTCCCCAATTGTCATATCTGTCGGGCGTTTGCGCGGTTTTATTGCAGCACCGTGTTGTACCGCGTCATACCCCGCACGCGGCGATTCCGCCTCACCGATGATATTGCGGATCCGGTGAACGGCATTGCTGGCAGGTGCGGTTGTTGGGGTCAGCGGCGCCGCCACCCTAACCCGCACAGGATACGGTGCGAGCAAGCCACCCGCAGCGTCGCCCGCAAAAAGGCTGGCCCCACTGCTGGTCGTCTTATCGGATTGAAACAATGGCGTGCGCCCCTGCCCAAAAGCACCGCCGCCCAGCAACGACCCCATTTCGGCCAATCCCGTGACGGGTAACGCCCATATTAAAAAGCCAAAAATCCAGCGCATCTGCGTCCTGCCATTAGTTCACAAAGGCAGGATCGGGTAAATTCGTTTCGTTTTCGTTTCGATTTGTCCCTAAAACGGAAAAAGGCCACCTAATCTAGGCGGCCCCTTGTCTAGTTTGATCGTCCACGACTTTGCGCCATTACCTATCGGCGACGCCTTGATAAAGAGGCCCATTGGTGAGGATCGGTCAAATTCGTTTCATTTGGTGCGCTCATCAAATTGTTTGCACCGAACCTGTCGGATTGCTTAGATGCCAGCGAGATTAGGGCCCGACGTTGCAAATTGCCATTCCGGGCTTCCGGTCATGATAGCGTACACATCAATGTTTTCGTCACTTAATTGGTCCGGCGTCACCCCAAGCAAGATCGCATGGCTACTGGTTGTGCCTTCAAGCGCCGAAACGGTCGGGTCACCTGACGTGTCCGGCGACACCATGGTGCCAGCGCCTAGATCGGTCTGGACTTGGGTCAGCGTATACGACACTTCGATTGAGGTTGGTTCATCATCGAAATAGTTGTCGGGTGCGAAGATTTGGTCATTGATAACCGACAGGACAACACGGTCTTGATCGGGATCAAAATCCGTAAATATTGTAACGTTTTCAATGCCTTCAGAGGTTGCCATCAAAACAGTCGTGTCTTCACCGTCGCCCAATGTCAGCAGAGCGCCCGTATCAGAGATCATGATAACATCGTCGCCATCGCCGGCATCAATTGTCACCACCTCTGCGCCGTCAATTTCAGATGGGTCGGCATTCCGTATTATTTGGTCATCGCCATCACCGCCGTAAATCGCGTCTGCAGCGGGCCCTGTTTCTTGGTCAAGCTCTAGAAGTCCGTTACCGTCCGGTGTTTCGTAACCCTCGTAGAATTCGCCGACAGTGTAGTAGCTTCTGATGAAGTCATCGCCATCGCCGCCAACCAGCACATTGGCACCACCCATCGAAGACCCGACAATATGGTCATCACCGCCATTGCCAAAGATTACCGCGCCCTCAAAGCTGTTACCTGAAAGCATCGTACCAGTGTCTGAATCGTTGATGATGTTTTGACCGCCATAGACCGATAGCGAGTTGATATCCTCGCCAATATTCAAAACATATTGCCCGTCGCGCGTCAGGTCGGGGGTCGGGTTGTTGCCATGTCCGGGACTAGTGGTGCCATATTTTTCTACGGTCACCTCAACCACAGTGTGATCATCTGTTACAAAATCGGCGAGCTTTGGCTCTGGGTTTTCAGGGAGTTCTGGTACTGAATTTGACGCACTCGGTTCGTCAAGCAAATCGCCCAATTGGAGATCAAGGTTTTCATCCAAATCTTTTGGTTCATCTGGATCATCTGGATCATCAATCGCAGTCATTGCGAACGAAAGTCCCAAGAGGGTTAGAATAGCGGCGGCAATAAACATCTGATTAAACCAATTCAACTCGGAAAATAAAATTCAACCTTAGCGTGTTTTCATAGATGTCAATCCTGAACGCAAAAAGGGCCACCCTATTAGGGCGGCCCTTCATTTATTCAGATCAGACGGTGGTGCGTTAAGCAGCCAGCGCGTCTTTTGCTTTGCCAACGATTGTTGCAAACGCTTCTGGTTCGTTTACAGCCAGATCGGCCAGAACCTTACGGTCGACTTCAATGCCGGCAAGAACCAGACCATTGATGAACTTGGAATAGTTCAGTGTATCGTCGATAGCCCGCACACCCGCGTTGATCCGCTGGATCCACAATGCGCGGAAGTTCCGCTTACGATTGTGCCGGTCGCGTGTTGCGTACTGGTTCGCTTTTTCGACGGCCTGTTTGGCGACCTTGAAGGTCTTGGACCGGCGATCATAATAACCTTTTGCAGCGTCAAGAACTTTCTTGTGACGACGATGCGTGACTGTACCACCTTTAACTCGCATATCAAATTCTCCTTAACGTGCGTAGGGCATCATGCTCTTGATGATTTTCGCATCAGGAGCTGAAAGGGTTGTCGTGCCGCGTGCGTCACGAATGAATTTGTTGGAGCGCTTGATCATACCGTGCTGTTTGCCCGCTTGACCCGCTTTGACTTTACCAGTGGCAGTCATTTTGAACCGCTTTTTGCAGCTCGATTTTGTCTTCATCTTCGGCATTTCCGTCTCCTCTATAAGGGATTGGTCGGAACGCGCGACTCGGCATGCCATATAGGCCGGACGCGCGGGTTGAATTGGTCGTTTAGGGGGAATCAATCCGCCATGCAAGTGGATTAGCCGATATATCGGCCAACCACGCGCATAAATACATCAGGCAAGGTTTCGAATGTAAATGCACCGGGCCGTCCGTTGATCGCATACCCCACCATAACGACCCCGATTAAGATAATCAGAGCCGGATAGCGCGGCGTGCGGTTGTCGGAAAAGGCACTGACAATCGCCGGAACTGCGAAGACAGTGATGATGCACCCCAGAACAAAAATCAGGTCTAGATCCATGCTACTCTCACCTTTGATTATACGATTGCGCCAACCCTACTCTGGATCGGCGGCGTAAATCAAACGTTCGTCGCACGGCGCAACACGCAGGATGTTTGTAGACCCTGTCGTGTTAAACGGCACACCTGCGGTCACAACGATTATGTCTTTTTCCGTTGCCATCTCAAGACTGACGGCTGCACGCACAGCCGCAATAACAGCGGTTTTAAACCGATCAACCGATCCAGTCACAACGCAGTTGGTCCCCCACGACAGGCAAAGACGGCGCGCAGTGGACCGGTAGTTGGTCAATGCAACGATCGGCACACGTGGCCGTTCACGCGCAACCAACAAGGCCGTCGTGCCAGACTGCGAGAAACAACAGATCGCTTTGACGTCTGTGGTTTCAGCGATTTCACGGGCCGCAGAGACGATACCGTCGGCAACGGTTGTACGCTTGATCCGGCGAGATGCCTCAATAATTTCCGTATAAGTCGGGTCGGATTCGACCTCGGCTGCGACGTTGCTCATGGTGGTGACGGCTTCAATTGGATACGAGCCTGCCGCGGATTCAGCGGACAACATGATCGCGTCGGCACCTTCATAGATGGCGGTCGCTACGTCGGATACTTCGGCGCGGGTCGGCATTGGGCTGTCGATCATCGATTCCAGCATTTGCGTTGCAACGATCACAGGTTTCGCAGCCGCGCGGCATTTGCGGATAAGCTGTTTCTGGATTGGCGGAACGTTTTGCACGGGCAGTTCAACACCAAGGTCGCCGCGCGCAACCATGATGCCGTCGGACACCGCAAGGATTTCGTCGAACAATGTTACCGCACTTGGCTTTTCGATTTTGGACAAGATTGCGGCACGGCCTTTGGCCAGCGCGCGCGCCTCGTTCACATCCGCAGCACGTTGCACGAACGACAGGGCCAGCCAGTCAACGCCAAGGTCACAGACAAAATCCAGATCACGACGGTCTTTGTCGGACAAGGCCGCAAGCGGCAGGATCACGTCAGGGACGTTCACGCCTTTGCGGTTTGAAATCTGGCCGCCAACGATGACTTCGCAGTCTGCAAAATCAGCGCCACAGTCTTTGACCCGTAGTTTGATCTTACCGTCATTCACCAGCAGGTGCGCGCCGGGCTCCAGTGCGTCGAAAATCTCGATATGTGGCAGCTGCACGCGGTTCACGTCGCCCGCCGTATCATTCAGGTCCAAACGGAACGCAGCGCCAGGGATCAGCTCAACGCCATTTTCATCGGCAAACACACCAACACGCAGTTTTGGCCCTTGAAGGTCAGCAAGGATGCCAATTGGCGTGTCGAGGTCTTCTTCTACTTTGCGGATAATCGCGTGACGGACACGGATTTCAGGATGGTCGCCGTGGCTCATGTTCAGGCGGAACACGTCTGCGCCGGCTTCGACCAAGGCACGGATCATCTCATAGTCATTGGATGCAGGTCCAAGTGTCGCGACGATCTTAACATTACGGTGGCGTCTCATGTTGTATTCCCTAATCAAATGGCGGCTGTTAGCGGTAACGCCGCGCGTTGCGTTCGTATATACGCATTTCCATTCGCTTCACAACTAGCCTAAATGCACTGGCAACTGAATGGCAGGTAACATGACACAACCATCTTTTCATATTGACGGTGCGGACCGCACAGGGCGCTGGCTTTTTACATGTGATCACGCGACCAACCACGTGCCCGATTGGGTCGGCGGTGGTGATCTTGGGCTGCATCCATCTGACATGCAGCGCCACATCGCGTTTGATATTGGGGCGGCTGCGGTCACCCGCAAATTGGCTGGCGCAATGGATAGCCCCGCTGTTCTGTCCAATTTCTCGCGGTTGGTGATCGACCCGAACCGCGGCGAAGACGACCCTACATTACTTATGCAGCTTTATGATGGCACAATTATTCCAGCCAACAGGCATGCAGATGCGTCGATGCGCGAGCGCCGTTTGACCGAACTTTATCGCCCATACCATACGGCCTATGCTGATTTGGCTGACCGCCATGATAATGTCGTGGTTTGTGCAATCCATAGCTTTACCCCGCAATTAAAGGGCCGCCCGACCCGTCCGTGGGACATTGGCGTGCTTTATGCAGGTGATGACAGATTGGCCCGCCCGTTTATGGCCGCATGCCGCGACCAAGGCTGGTGTGTGGGTGACAATGAGCCCTATGTCGGCCACTTACCGGGTGACGCTGTGGACCGCCACGCACTGCGCCTGTCTCTTATACACATCTGACGCTGCCGACGAATAGAGAGGTGTA
>CAJXTP010000148.1 GCA_913061335.1 uncultured Loktanella sp. | reverse complement strand
CCTCTCTATTCGTCGGCAGCGTCAGATGTGTATAAGAGACAGGGTCTGGAATGGCCGCTGTGCCGGACAAAGTTACCGTTCGCTGCAAGTGCGAACCTCGCACCATTTTGACAGATTGCGGGCCTTCGCTGCGAGCGCAGGTTGGGGGTGCCGTTCTGGCAAAGCGTACTTTGAGAAAACTAGAAGCGTGCCTCTGTCAGGCTGCCGCAAAGACGGGAACTTTTGCGCTAAACTGCGCAGTCCCGTCTTTACTATGTCTACGACGATTAGCGCGTATAAACTGCAGTCAGATTAGCTGTCGCGATGGTGTTGGCACCTGTCATAAACCCGACCAACGCAGCACTGGCGTTTTCATCAAGGCCAAGCGCTTCGACGCCCAGTGCATGCACCTTGAATTGATACCGGTGAACTTCACCAGCGGGTGGGCAGGCTCCACCAAAACCGGGAACACCGAAATCGGTGAGACTTTGAACCGCACCTTCGGGCATGTCGCCACCAACAGAACCGGCGCCTTGGGTCAGAGAGCTTACATTTGCAGGTATATTGAATGCGACCCAATGCCACCACCCAGATCCTGTCGGAGCATCGGGGTCATAGGCGGTGACAACGAGACTTTTGGTGCCTTCGGGCACACCGCTCCATTCAAGCGCAGGGGAAATGTTGCCGCCTTCACAGCCAAAGCCGTTCAGGACAAATTGATTGTCCAACTGCTGACCTTCCGAAATGTCAGGGCTGGTCAATTGGAAAGCATCCTCGGCCAGAGCCGGTGATGTGATGAGTGCACTAAGTGCTGCTACCATTAGGTATTTCATGTTTTGATCTCCATCAGAAGTGTTGTGGGGCCTGTGTTGGCCATGCGGGTGGCAAAATATATTGCCAAGGACGAACCTCAGTTTTTGCCATTTGGGGATTGGACAGTTTTGGGGTTTGATGTTGGACCATCATGTTTGGTGCTCTAATTGTGCGGCAAGGATTTCATGGGCCCAATCCAATACGGGCTTGTCGACCATTTTGCCGCGAAACTGAAAGCTGCCTTTTTCTGTTTCGGCGATCTGAAGAACAGCATGCGCCCATTCCACGTTGGCTTGGCTCGGGCTGAATGCGGCGTGAACAGTCGATGTTTGGCGCGGATGAATGCACATCATGCCACCCATGCCAGATGCAATCGCGTGCTCTGCCGCCTCTTGAAGCCCTGTTGCGTCGTCCAAATCTGTAAACACACCGTCGATCGGCGGTGGGAGATTGCCCAGCCGCGAATTTGTTACCAGCATAAAACGGGCAGCATCGAGAGCAGATTGCCCAGCCGGATGGGCACTATCCAGACCAAGATCCAGCGATAGGTCAATCGTCCCTAAAAGAAGGCGCCCCAAGTTTGATAGGGTCACGATCTCTCTCAGTTCAACAAGGCCTTGCACTGTTTCGATCAGCGGCCAGACAGGGTTCTCCAGATTTTGGGTCAATTCTGAGCAACACGCCGCATCCGCCTTGGGAAGTATTACCCCCGACAGATTTGGGTGGTTGGCCAAGGTTAAGTCTGCTTCGAAAAAGGGGCTATCAGCGCAATTTATCCGAATAAGAATTTTCTCATCTTTCACTCGATCGAGAAACGTTCTGGCATAAAATCGCGCCCTGGTTTTATCTTCGGGTGCAACCGCATCTTCGAGATCAATGATGACGACGTGCGCTCCAGAGTTTACCGCTTTGGCGAAACGCTCGCGGCGGTCCCCCGGGACGAACAGAAAACTGTGGGCGGACTTTGGGTTCAGCATCAGATCACCTTTTCTATTTGCAATGCGGCAATGTCTTTTTCGGAATATCCAATTTCAGCCAGCAAGCGGGCCGTGTGTTCCCCAAGTGCAGGGACGGCATCCATACGTGGTTCTGCCCCAATACCTCCGGGCGGAAGCAGCGCTGGGATGCGACCAACCGGCGTGTCGACACTGCGCCAACGATTGCGGGCCGCGAGTTGGGCGTGGTTCCAAATGTCCCTCATTTCGTTCATTTTCGCGTTGGCAATTCCTGCCCGATCCAAACGCTTGATGACTTGCTCGGTCGTGCAATCAGCAAAGCTTGTGGTGATGATTTGCGTCAGAGCGTCCTTGCTTTTGGCGCGCAAACTGTTTGACGAGAAACGTGAATCCGATGCGAGGGCCGGTGCTTCAAGGACGATTTCGCAGAAGGTTTTCCACTCGCGCTCATTTTGCAGCCCAAGGATGACCGTGTGACCATCACCGACGACAAAAGGCCCATAGGGAAAAATGGTTGAATGGCTGGCACCAGCACGCGCAGGCGGTGCGGCCCCGTCATATGCGTAGTAAAGAGGGTAGCTCATCCACTCGGTCATCGCGTCCAACATCGACAGATCGATCTCGCAGCCTTTACCGGTTTTGCCGCGCTGTATTATCGCCGCGAGAATATTGGAGTAGGCGTACATCCCAGCAGAGATGTCAGCGATGGATATCCCAGCCTTGCTTGGGTTTTCAGGCGTGCCCGTTGTTGTGACAAAGCCCGCTTCAGATTGGATAAGAAGGTCGTATGCTTTGCGGTTTTCGTCAGGCCCGCCAGCTCCGTATCCGGAAATATTGCAAACAATGATGCGTGGATTCTTTTTTGATAGCGCATCGTATCCCAAACCAAGACGTTCAGCCGCACCGGGCGCGAGATTTTGAACCACGACATCGGCATCTGCAACGAGCTTGTGCAGGATGACCGTACCTTTGGGATGTTTGATGTCCAGCGTCAGGCTTTCCTTGGACCGGTTTGTCCAGACAAAATGCGATGCCATTCCATTGACACGCGTGTCATAGTTTCGCGCAAAATCCCCAACACCGGGGCGTTCAATTTTGATGACGCGCGCACCGAGATCCGCCAGTTGCCGCGTCGCAAATGGAGCCGCAATGGCGTGTTCTAGGCTCACAACATTAATGCCTTCAAGTGGCAACATTAGAAAGACCTCGGTAGGCCGAGGACATGCTCGGCAACATAAGACAGGATGAGATTTGTGGAGATCGGCGCGACTTGATAAAGTCGGGTTTCGCGGAACTTGCGTTCGACGTCGTATTCAACAGCGAATCCAAAGCCACCATGAAACTGGAGACAAGCATTGGCTGCTTCCCAGCTGGCTTTGGCGGCTAGGTACTTTGCCATATTTGCTTCGGTTCCGGCAGGTTGTCCTTGATCAAATAGGGCACATGCACGGAACCGCATAAGGTTGGCGGCTTCCAATTCGATCTTGGCCTCGGCAATTGGGAATTGGACGCCTTGGTTCTGGCCGATTGGCCGACCAAAGACTTCGCGTTCTTTGACATATTTGGTGACTTTGTCGAGAAACCAGTAGCCGTCACCAATGCACTCTGCGGCGATCAACGTCCGCTCGGCATTGAGCCCATCCAAAATGTAGCGAAAGCCCATCCCTTCTTCACCGATTAGGTTTTCGACCGGGATTTTCAAATCGTCGAAAAACAGCTCGTTGGTTTCATGATTTACCATATTCGGGATGGGTTTAACCTCCATTCCGTTGCCAATGGCATCCTTGAGATCAACGATGAAGATAGACATTCCAAGGGACTTCTTTTTAACCTGATCGATAGGTGTCGTGCGTGCCAGCAAGATCATAAGATCGGAATGCTGCACCCGGCTGATCCAGACCTTCTGGCCATTCACCACATAATGGTCGCCCTTGCGCACCGCTGTGGTCTTGATTTTCGTAGTGTCAGTTCCGGTTGAGGGTTCGGTGACAGCCATTGATTGCAGGCGCAGCTCACCATTGGCGATGAGCGGCAGATACCGTTGTTTCTGCTCTTGCGATCCATGGCGCAGCAGCGTGCCCATGTTGTACATCTGACCATGACAAGCCCCAGAATTGCCACCGGCTCGATTGATCTCTTCCATGATGATGCTGGCTTCGGTCAGACCCAGCCCCGATCCGCCATATTCCTCGGGGATCATAGCAGCGAGCCAACCGCCGTCAGTCAACGCGTTCACAAACGCCTCGGGGTATCCGCGTTCTTGATCGATCTTGCGATGGTATTCTGGCGGGAAGGTCGCACAAAGCGCCCGCACGGCATCGCGAATATGTTCAAACTCTGTATCCATGGGTTGGGTCATGTGATTGTTGCCTTTGCTTGCATCGCCAATACGCCGTCCTGCCGACGGACCCAGAGACGGAACGTCTTGTTGTCGTCGTCGGTTGCGCCGTGCACAGAGAACGACTCGTTGCTGAAAACCGTGGAAACCGCACGAAAATCGAAGCTACGAATAGTTGCTTCGGGCCTTTGGCGGCGCAGAAGGTCAAGCAACAGCGTCGCAAGCAGCGGCCCGTGAACGACAAGCCCTTTGTATCCTTCGGAGTTCACGCAAAATGGCTGGTCGTAATGGATGCGGTGACCATTGAATGTCAGCGCAGAATAGCGAAACAGCAAAACCGGATCGGGATCGATATCGCGCGAAAAACCCCAACTGTCAGGCGCTTGTAGCGGCACCGGAGCGCGCGCACCCGGGACGGGTTCGTCGCGGTAAACAATGTCGTGTTCTTCGTCGATCCCAAGAGTTTTGCCATCAAATATCTGATGTCCGACGGTGACAAATACCAACGCACCAGACTTACCAGTTTTTGCTTCTACCGATTTGATTGTTGAAACCTTCGTCAAGTCACGGCCAATGAGCATCGGAGCGAAAAAATTCAGGCGGCTTCCGGCCCACATGCGACGCGGGAGAGGCACTGGAGGCAAGAAACCTCCGAGCGCGGCATGACCATCATATCCTGCGTCTGACAACCTGAATATTTGAAGGAAATGCATCCAATGCCAAAGGGGCGGCAGAGCCGTTGCATCAGCATAAACTGGGTCGCTGCGATCCAACGTTGCCGCAAGCGCGTTTGACGAAAACGGAGCGATCCGCTCGCTGTAAGTTTCCGACGTTCCGACCCACTTTTCCAGATGCGCAATGTCCATCTTTATCTCATCCATTCGCTGATTGGTTGGTGAGATATCTGACACGATTGCCGCATTCGGGAAATTTGCATTTCGTTAACTTGGCGTTCGTGGTAGCCGAACGCCATGAACATTGAACTCGTCGACTTAAGGCTCTTTGTGTATATTGCCGAATGCGAAAACCTCACACGTGGGGCAGAGAAATCTTTTCTTTCTCCTCCGGCGGCCAGTGCACGTATCAAGTCGCTCGAACAGGAAGCTGGGCGACAGTTATTTCTTCGAAGCAACAAAGGTGTTGCACTAACCGACGCGGGAGAAGTGTTCCTGCGCCAAGCACGATTGGTTCTCCGTCAGGTCGATTTTTTGCGCGCGGAAATGATCAATCCTGATTCTGGCCATATTCGTATATCCGCCAACACCACTGCTTTGACCGAGTTTCTTCCTGAAATTCTGGCCCAGTTTCTTACGGACTGGCCGGGTGTCACTGTCGACCTTCAAGAGCGCCTGACCCGCGATATTATTCGCTCGGTATCGGATGGCACATCTGATCTTGGCATCATATCGGGTGACCCGAAAACAGATAATCTTCAGGTCATTCCATTCTCGACCGACAAATTAGTGCTGGCCACGGCCCTAAATCACCCCTTGTCCAATTCAAAAGACTTGATGTTTGCGGATACCTTAGCGTTTGAACATATTTCTCTGCACGAAGGCAGCACACTGCTCGATTTCTTACGCCAGCAATTTCGACGCAGTGGGTATGACAAACACCTTCGGCTGCAGGTGCGCAGCTTCGAAGCCATGTGCCGCCTTATTGAAGCCGGAGTTGGCATTGGTGTCGTTCCGGAATCAGCCGCCAATCGCCACAAGACGACGATGGATATCAACTTGCTAAACCTGTGTGACAGTTGGGCAATTCGCACGCGGTCAGTACTTGTCAGAGATCGCGAAACTTTGCCGCGAACGGTCGACGCCCTCATCGACATGTTGGTCGCGTCAAGCGCCGGTGGCAAAGGCCTAGTGAGAGAGGATTAGCGGCAACGGCAGACACTGGCTTTTGACGCCGCGAAGTCACACCATGTTCGCACACCGACGTTTCAGTCTGCAAAAATGCTGCACTATGCACCAATGACCGCTTCGACGGACCGCGCCGCAGAAATAGGAAGACGTGGCCAATGGCCGCTTTGGGCCGTTTCTGACACACTTGAATTTCAGCGGGCGTAAAATGCTGCAATTGCAACGCTGGTGAGTCTGGGCTCAATGCGGGCGTTGGCATCTTGTTGTACCCTGCGAAATGCCGCCATAAACGCGGTACGCCTCGAAAGAATGCCTCAGATCGTCGAAATCAAGGGGTTTACGCCCACAAACTTCTTTTCACGCAGCCGATTCCCCCCTATAGGCCGATGTCTAACCGGGCCGTATCACCCTTGGAGGACGGCCCCTTATCTTTGGAGAATTAAAATGGCTGGTAAGATTCCAGACTTAGACGCCACACTTCGCGCGGGGACAGGCAAGGGGGCCGCCCGCCAAGCTCGTCGTGACGAATTGGTACCCGGTGTTGTTTACGGTGGTGGTGAAGAGCCTATCGCGATCAACATTCCGTTCAACTATCTGCTGACACGTCTGCGTAAGGGTGGCTTTATGTCCACGCTGCAGAACCTGAAAATCGAAGGCCAAGACGACGTTCGCGTTATCTGCCGCGGTATTCAGCGTCACGTTGTTAAGGATTTGCCAATTCACATCGACCTGATGCGCCTTAAGCGTACAAGCCGTGTGAAGCTGAACATCCCTGTTGAATTCATCAACGAAGACATCTGCGTCGGCATCAAAAAGGGCGGCACATTGTCTGTTGTTCGTAATGATGTTGAGATGGAAGTCCTTGCTGGCGACATTCCTGATAGCCTTGTTGTTGATCTCGCAGAAGTCGAAATCGGCGATACAATTGCGATCAGCGCGATCACACTGCCAGAAGGTGCGAAGCCAACAATCACAGACCGTGATTTTGTCATCGCGAACGTTTCTGCGCCACGTGCATTGATTGCCGAAGGTGACGACGAAGATGAAGACGTTGCAGCCGACGCTGTCCCAACGACTGGTGACGACGCCGCAGAGTAATCTGCACTGTCGCAACAATTTGAAAGGGCATCCCATTTGGGGTGCCCTTTTTTGTTGCTTGCTCTGGTATCGGTTTCATTGCCCGCATAATGTGCAAGCATGAAATTAATTGTTGGCCTTGGAAATCCGGGCGCGAAATACGCCCGAAATCGTCATAACATCGGCTTTATGGCTGTGGATGAAATTGCGGCGGCGCATGGGTTTTCCCCGTGGCGCGCCAAGTTTCAGGGCCAAGTATCCGAGGGCCGCATTGGGTCTGACAAGGTGATCTTGCTCAAGCCCTGTCTCTTATACACATC
>CAJXTP010000147.1 GCA_913061335.1 uncultured Loktanella sp. | reverse complement strand
GAGGTCTCGTGGGCTCGGAGATGTGTATAAGAGACAGTTATGGCGGGTACCGACGCGCTCGATCTCGGCCTTTACGGGGCAAGCATCAGCGTCCACATAGATCACGAATAAAGCGCCTCTGCGTGGAACGCGATGTGGTCTTCAATGAATGTCGCGATAAAGAAATACGAGTGGTCATAGCCCTTTTGCAGACGAATTTGGCCCTCCTGTCGGCAGCCAACAAATGCGGACGCAAACTCTTCGGTGCCCAGTAATTCGCCAAACTGATCGTCGGTGCCGGTATCAATCAAAATCGGGCCATCAAACCCGCCATCCGCCATTAACATGGTGGCATCATGCGGGCTCCAGTTTTCCTCTGGGCCCCAATAAGCCGTAAACTGCTTGCGACCCCAATCAGACTGGGTCGGATTACAAATAGGTGCAAAGGCAGACACAGACCGGAACCGATCCGGCAACGCCATCGCCATCGTCAGCGCTCCGTGGCCGCCCATCGAATGACCTGTGATCGACTGACGGTCCATATCAACGGCAAAATTCTTGGCCAACAGCGCGGGCAATTCATCCGTCACATAAGTCCACATTTTGAAATTCGTATCCCAAGGGGCCTCAGTCGCATCAATGTAAAACCCAGCGCCCTGACCCAGATCAAAGGCATCGTCATTAGGGACATCAGCGCCGCGTGGGGACGTGTCAGGAAACACCAGCGCGATGCCTTGTTCAGCGGCCCACGCTTGTGCGCCCGCCTTAACCATCGCGTTCTCGTGGGTGCAAGTCAGACCTGACAGAAACCACAAAACCGGCACAGGGCCATGCCGCGCCTCTTCGGGCATGAACACCGCAAACGTCATGTCACAAGCGCAGGCAGTCGACGTGTGCGAATACACGCCTTGGGTGCCACCAAAGCAGCGGTTCTCAGAAATGGTTTTCATGGCGTGGTCCCCTTTGTGTTTCCCCAATAGGGCTACCGCAGGTTTACAGACTTGTCACCCATGCGATCACCGCTGAGATCGTCAAAACGCTAAGCCCCGTAGATACCAAAATCGTCGCGGACACCCGCGCAGGGGCAACGCCATAATGCTGGGCAAGGATATAAACGTTGCCCGCAACCGGCAGTGCGGCGGCGGTGATCATCACACCAGCGCCGTAGGGATCAACGTCAAACACCAGCAATGCAGCCACCGCAACAGCGGCAGGATGCGCGATCAGCTTGCAAAACGATAGCCAGCCCGCGATCACCATGCGCTCGGCTGATTTACTGGCCAGCGATGCGCCAATTGCAAACAACGCGCCGGGGGTCGCGGCGCCGCCCAATATCTCAAGAAACTCGTTCACAGGGACCGGAATTGGCACAGCCATTGATGACACCAGCAGCCCCAAACAGATCGACACAATCATCGGGTTTTTCAACAATCCAAGGCCGACAGTGCGCAAAATGCCAACCGACATGCGCCCATCGCGGGACCCCGTAATCAGGATCACAACCAAGCTGCTGAACACGATCAGATCAACAGCCAGCACCATCATAACAGGGCCAATCGCCGCCTGCCCAAGCAGCAAGACAAGCATCGGAATACCCAGGAATCCGACATTACCGATAACTGCGCATTGGGCCTCGATTGCGGCCTCTGCCACAGATAATCCGCGCGACATCGCCACCACAGTCGCCAGCAAATAGACCACCATCGTACCCGACAAATACGCCCAGACAAATGGCCAGTCCAAGATTGCGGAAATCTCAAGGTTGGCCGCAAACCGGAACAGCATCGCCGATAGCGCAAAGTAGAACACAAATTTTGTCAGAAATGCGGTGGCCTCGGGGGTGAAGAACTTGGTGCGGCCCGCGCCATATCCAACCGCGATCACGGCGAAAAACGGCAGCGTTTTTAGAAATATTTCAAGCACTTAGTCGAATGCGCCCGTGACACGGCCCAGCAACATAAATGCGCGGGCGGTGCGGGTTTCGGATAATGCGCTGATCTCTTCATCCGTCGCATTTGGTTCAAACGAAATCAGCGTTTGATCAAAACGGCGCAAGAAATGGTGCGCTGCATCGCGGTAAATCGTATCTTCGCGCATCCGGCCAGACGTCAACGCAAGCGACGACCGATCCCGAATACCGCCCAATGACGCCATTGCACGACCGCGTTCACCATGCGCAAAGCGACGCCAGATTTCGGCGCGGGCGCGGTCGGGGCGTAGGTCATCCATATAGATACCGTCTTGCGACATCAGCGTCAAAATATCTTGCGCCGCTTGCACCAACTGGCGGGCGTTGCGGTCCTTCAGGGCCAACCGCAGGGCGTTGAAACCACGGGTGTCTTGCTCGTTATCAGGAAAGTTCAGCGCACGGATCAAATCAGGGTTCGGCAACGGCGTCGATATATCCTCAGCGCTTGTGCCCAGCGCAAGTGTCGGCTGATCATCAGATGTTGTGGCATGTACCGACGTGATCTTTAATTTTTGATCAGGGCGACTACTGGCAAACGTCGCCAACGTGTTTTCCGTCTTGCGGGTCGCTTGGGCAATCTCGTTCAGCTTTTTCTCGACCGTCGGCTGCATGCCACCAACGGGGCCAGCGCGGTTCTCGATATAGGTCTTGCGCATGCCATCAATGGCGGCTTGCAGACGACCGGATTCTTCTTTCATGATCCGCGCGGAACGGCTGGCAGCAGCGGCCACCCAAATCATCGCCATAGGCATGAATATCGCGATCAGGATCAGGACAAACCCCAAGCTGTCAAACTGATCAACGACCGTCGATGTGGGCGGCAAAAAGTAGAAAAACACCCCAACCAAAATCATCCAGCCAATGGATAAGACAAGCGCAATCAGCTCGCCAGCAGAGCGGCCTTCCGTCGTTTGGGTCTGTGGGCCTTGCGCCATGATGCCTGCCTTAAGTGTAGCTAATGCTTAGAATTTCGTAACTGCGCACACCGCCTGGGGTGCGTACCTCCACACTGTCGCCTTCGTCCTTACCAATCAAGGCACGCGCCAGCGGAGATTTGATATTCAGCAAACCTTTTTCGATATTCGCCTCGTATTCACCAACAATCTGATAGGATTGTTCGGCGTCAGTGTCTTCATCCACCAAATTAACCTTGGCCCCAAACTTAATTGTGCCAGACAAGCGGGTCAGGTCGATGACATTCGCAAGCGAAATGATGCCCTCAAGCTCCTTAACGCGGCCCTCGATAAACGACTGCTTTTCCTTGGCGGAATGATACTCGGCGTTCTCAGACAGGTCGCCGTGTTCACGGGCCTCGGAAATGGCGCGGATAATCGCAGGGCGCTCAACAGACTTCAGGTGCTTCAATTCAGCATCCAGTTTGTCAAAACCTGGCTTTGTCAGTGGTATCTTTTCCATGCGTCTATCCTATCGCGGTACGGCGAAAACCTATCTTCGCACGTTCATACCCTATTTGATTGGTTCAAAGTCAAGTGCAAGTGCTGTTTGGTGTCGCAGACGTAAGATTTGACGCCGTGTCCTGATTGACCCCCTATCCCCGCGTGGTTTATCCATTGCGCAACAATATTTCGGGGCCACCCCCTATCCACCACAAAGGAAGCCACATGTCTGATATAGAACGCGAAACAATGGACTATGATGTTGTGATCGTTGGGGCGGGGCCTGCGGGGCTTTCTGCGGCGATCCGGCTCAAGCAATTAGACGCGGACCTCGAAGTCGTCGTGCTTGAAAAAGGCTCCGAAGTCGGGGCGCATATCCTATCGGGTGCGGTTTTGGACACATCCGGCATCGACGCGCTGATCCCCGATTGGAAAACCAAAGGCGCACCGATCACTGTGCCCGTGAAAGAAGATAACTTCTACATGCTTGGTGAAGCTGGCAAAATCCGCATTCCAAATTTCGTCATGCCGCCGCTGATGAACAACCACCACAATTACATCGTCTCAATGGGCAATGTCTGCCGCTGGATGGCCGAACAAGCAGAAGAGCTTGGCGTTGAAATTTTCCCCGGCATGGCCTGCTCCGAACTGGTCTACGGCGACAACGATGAAATCAAAGGCGTCGTCGCTGGCGAATTTGGCAAAAACGCTGACGGCTCGCACGGTTCGAACTATGAACCAGGCATGGTGCTAAACGGCAAATACGTGTTCCTATCCGAGGGCGTGCGCGGATCCCTGTCAAAAGAGGCCATCGCGAAATACGATCTGGCCGCTGACAGCGACGTGCAAAAATACGGCCTCGGCATGAAGGAAATTTGGGAAATCGACCCCGCTAAACATTCCGAAGGCACAGTCACCCACACCATGGGTTGGCCCCTGCAAGAATCTGGCGCGGGTGGCGGATCATTCATTTACCACCTCGATAATAATCAAGTTTACGTCGGCTTTGTTGTGCACCTTGGCTACAAAAACCCGCACACATTCCCTTACATGGAATTCCAGCGGTTCAAACATCACCCAATGATTGCAGAGCTGCTAAAGGGCGGCAAACGTATCGCCTACGGCGCGCGCGCAATCACCGAGGGCGGCCTGCAATCCATGCCAAAACTGACATTCCCCGGCGGTGCGCTGTTGGGTTGTTCGGCTGGTATGGTCAACGTGCCACGGATTAAGGGCAACCATAACGCCATGCTGTCCGGCATCGCCGCGGCCGAGGCCGCAAATGACGCGATCAAAGCAGGGCGCACGGGCGACGAGCTGACCGCCTATTCCGACGCAGTTCGGAACGGCGAGATTGGCAAAGACCTGTCTCGCGTGAAAAACGTGAAACCGCTTTGGTCGAAATATGGGCTTGCAGCATCGCTCGCCGTCGGCGGCGCTGATATGTGGCTGCGCAATCTGACAGGCTGGTCACCGCTGAACCTGTCCCACGGCAAATCCGACGCCGAGGTAACCGGCCTTGCGGCTGATTACCCTGAAATCAAATATCCAAAACCGGACGGCAAATTGTCTTTTGATCGGCTCACCAACGTGGCCTTCAGCTTTACCAACCACGAAGAAAGCCAGCCCGCGCATTTGCAGCTCAAAGACGCCAGCATCCCGATCGGGGTCAACCTGCCCAAATACGCAGAGCCCGCGCAGCGATACTGCCCAGCGGGCGTTTACGAAGTGGTCGAAAAAGACGGCGAACAGCAGTTCGTCATCAACTTTCAAAACTGTGTGCATTGCAAAACCTGCGACATCAAAGACCCTAGCCAGAACATCCACTGGACAGTCCCTCAGGGGGGCGACGGGCCGAACTATCCGAACATGTAAAACCGCTGAAATTGTCAAAGGGGTCGGTCCGCCGGCCCCTTTTTTGTGGCATATGCAAAACTTATGCGAAACTTATACGAAACTTACACCGCAAAACGGGCTATTGGGCGACATCTCGCGTCTGTGAACGGGTTCCAATTGCAGACAACCTGTGGGGCGCATAGGGTGGTCAAGTTACCGCCAAACTTGAGGTCTAAACATTGTCATTCCGCACCCGTTTTATTGCCTGCGCGATCTGCGCTTTGCTGCCCTTATCGGCCGTTGGGGAACCCAAGGCGGGGGCCTATTTGGCCGCACGTCAAGCCGCGTTCGCAAACGACTTTGGCACCAGCGCGCGGTACTTTACCCAAGCCCTGATCGGTGACCCAACAAACCCCTATCTACTTGAAAATGCTATGGTTTCTTATGTCACCCTTGGTGATTTTGAAAGCGCCAAACCAATAGCAACGGTCATGGCGCAAAGTGGCTTCAAAAGCCAAATGGCCCATATTGTGCTTAGCGTTGATGCCGCCGTACAAGACGACTGGGACAGAGTGTTTTCGCAGCTCGAAAGCGGGCAAGGGATTGGCCCACTTGTAGACGGCCTGACGCAAAGCTGGGGTTTTGTCGGCAAGGGTCAGATGGCCGCCGCACTGGAAAGTTTTGACGCCCTGACGGAAACAGCCGGACTTGGCGCTTATACCTTATATAACAAAGCCTTAGCACTTTCCTACGTGGGTGATTTTGAAGGTGCAGACGCCATTTTTGCAGGCGCTCCACAGAACGGAATGCGCTACAATCGGCGCAGCGCAATCGTCCACGCGCAGATCCTATCGCAACTAGATCGCAACGCAGATGCACTTGCATTAATCGACGGCGTATTCGGCCCGCAAACCGACCCAACCCTGGTCCAAATGCGCACCGTTTTGGCGACCGACGCGGTCCTGCCGTTCACCTATGTCCGCAATGCCCAAGACGGTTTGTCAGAGGTCTATTTGATCGTCGCCCAAGCCCTGCTGCGCGACGGAAATGACGACTACACATTGCGCTATGCCCGCGCCGCCGTCGCACTCAATGCGGCAAACACCGACGCCGCTTTACTGGCCGCTGATCTGCTTGAAAACCTCGGACAATACGACCTCGCGACAACCACCTACAGCACCGTCGCGCCGTCTGACCCAGCCCACCAATCCGCCGAAATTGGCCGATCCGAAGCCTTGCGCAAAGCAGGCCGCACAGAGGCCGCCATTGAAGCCCTACAAGCCCTTGCGCGCGCCTACCCCGACATGCCCCGCGTGCATGCCACCGCCGGTGACGCACACCGCGAAAACGGCGACTTTGAGGCCGCAAAAATAAGTTATACCAAAGCCTTAGCGTTGTATGACGATGCTGATCCATTGCGGTGGTTTATCCATTATACCCGCGGTATCGCCAATCATACCCTTGACGATTGGCCCGCCGCAGAGGCCGATTTTCGCGCCGCTCTTGCGCTCCGTCCAGGCCAACCTCAGGTGCTTAATTACCTTGGCTATTCGATGGTTGAGCGTGACATCAACATGGAAGAAGCGCTTGATATGATCGAACGCGCCATGGCCGCAGAACCGCAGAATGGCGCGATTGTGGATAGCCTTGGTTGGGTCTTGTTTCAACGCGGTGAATTCGCCACAGCGGTCGGCCACCTTGAAAACGCAGCGGCGCTGATGCCGATCGATCCGATTATAAATGACCACCTTGGCGACGCTTACTGGGCCGTTGGCCGCGTGATCGAAGCCGAATTTCAATGGAACCGCGCGCTCTCATTTGATCCGCTAGAGGCGGACGCAACACGCATTCGCAGCAAGCTTGAAATCGGCCTCGATGCCGTCTTGGTTGAAGAGGGCGCCGCACCGCTTGAGGTTGCCAGTGGCGACGATTAAGGGCTCCGCCCCAGCCAAGATCAACCTGACGCTTCACGTAACCGGACAACGCTCCGACGGTTATCACCTGCTCGACAGTTTAGTCGTGTTTGCCGATGCGTTCGACAAAATCACGGCAACAATTGCCCCCAACTTGCAGATCACCGTCAACGGTCCTTTTTCCCAAGGCATCCCGACAGATCACACCAATCTGGTGATGCGCGCAGCAACGGCTTTGCGCAAAGCCCGTCATGTGACCAAGGGCGCGCATCTGCAGCTGGAAAAGCACCTGCCACATGCCTGTCTCTTATACACATCTCCGAGCCCACGAGACCTCTCTACATCTC
>CAJXTP010000146.1 GCA_913061335.1 uncultured Loktanella sp. | reverse complement strand
TCAGATGTGTATAAGAGACAGCATTACTTCTTACCCGGCGACCTTGAAGTCCAGATTGAAGCCTTCGTCGATCATTACAATCATCGGCGATACCATGGGCTGTACGCACCGCTTACGGCAAGCTCAAGCGTAAGGTGTTTTAGGCGGGGCTATGAACCCCGCCTGTATTGCGTCTGTTCAACCGCGGCATTGAGACGTCCTCGTCGAAGGATGAAGTTGTCTGGTTTAGATTTTACCGCTGCACTAAATGTTATCGATCAAAGGATTCCATAACCAAGGTCGCGTTGCATAATTCACCACCATATGTGCCAACCCAGACGTCGATATAACCGCTTTTCGGATTCCCCAACGTGACTTCTGCATCCGGACCGGTATCGTCATCCCAATGCCAGTTACCAGCCGCGTCGTTAATGAGGATAACTGTGTCACAATTACCTTGGCTACGGAAACGGACATTGTAGCTGCCAGTCCGTTCGTAGTTTAGCGTGAAATCTGGCGCTTCAGACACGTGGCCCACGCCTGGCGCTTCGGAGCAGGTGCCAAGGTCAACACCTCCGCCTGCTCTAACCGACATACGAGTTTCACTATAAAGGCTTTCGCTTGAAACGGAGTGGCCAGAGCCACTCTGCGCGTAATCCGGACAACGTGCGGCCGCGACTCCAGCGGTTAGGAAAAGTGTGGTTATGGTAATAGGAACAATGCGCAATGCCATTTTGAATTCTCTTGTTATGTTTGTGTCGCGGTTTAAATGCGTCAAAACTTCCACCACATAAATATCCCACATGGGATATGGTCTCACATTAGCGGACTGTTAAACCCATTATATGAAGCGCGCTGTCGCGGTGCATTTGCTACAAGTATGACTGAGAGATTTAAAAAATGACTACGTTAAAGAAATGTATGATTGCGATCGCATTGACTGTAACTTTTGCCGTACCTGCGGGTGCCGAAGAGGGCGTCTATGGCGATATTTACCTTGGCGGTTTTGCGCGAGATGTCGAGTGGCCTCTTAACGAACCTGGAGAAACCAACGTCATGGTTTGCAACGTGAATGGGCCGGAAGGATACCTTTCTGTGCGCATGGGGCCAGGAACGGATCATGCAGAAATGCGGTCATTCAATCGCTTAGCTATTTTGGTTGTGGATACGCGGGAATGGTATGGTCATTGGATCAGGGTCGTCGAGGGTATGCGCAGCCACACGGCAGGCGGAATTCCGCAAAACTTCAAACCGCTACCGGTAACTGGCTGGGCGCATGACGGCTACCTTTGCTCATTCCAGGATTAATCTATGCTTTGGGTGCGGCTATGGTCGCATCCAAGATCCGCTCGAAATCTTGGTAAAGCGCCAAATGCGCTGTCTGCGGCACCGTGATAACCGACATTCCTTGACGCTCTTGCGCATAGGTCGTGACCAGTTTGGGTGTGTAAATAGGATTGCCCTCACCGACGAGTAGATCAATCGGACAGGTGACCCCACTTATCAAAGGCTCCCAATCGAGCGCGCCCAATGTCAATTCATGCACAAAACTATCGTATCCCTGAGCGATTGTTTTCGTAAATGCATCGCGGAATGTGTCGCGGATCGCAGGATCATGGATGGTGATCTGGTCAATTGGGTTGTTCAGAAATGTCGACAGAAACTCTTCATCAAAACCGGCATCTACCTTTGCGAGCATCGAATGCAAAATCATGCGCCCAATTTTTGGAGCGCGACGCAGTAACATAAATCGCAGCCGTTCTCCCTTATCCAACGATGCGACATGGGCACCTGACCGCGACGGGACAGTGCCATTTACGCAAACGATTTTATCAACACATTCTGGTGCATAAGATGCCATCGCATAGGCGAACATGACGGAGGTAATATGTCCGATCACAGGGCACGATGTGACGCCAAGCATGGCGAGCAATGCCTTCAGGTCGCCAGTATGACGCGCAAATGCATCAAAGTTGGCCGGGCCGTCAAAGCCGCTTTGCGCGAACCCCGGTCGCCAAACCATAATCAGATTTATGTTCTTTTTGAAAAGCGACTGGCGCATTTGTTGGGTCAAAGCGGTCCCACCAAGCAAGGCCGGAAAGAATAAAACCGGCCGCCCACCGGCCGGACCTGCGCATTCATATTCAAGGTTTCGTCCATCACTGAATGTCAGCAGCTGAACGGGACCCCCCATCACGACAGCATGGGCGTTGTCCGCTGCGGTCCCAACATGTAATTCACAAAAACTAACGTAAAGACAGACAAGCTCTGTCTGTGACCTTAGATGAAGCTTCTGAAGCAACTTCTTTGATTGTAACCGCACGGTCCCAACTGCACGGCCTCGCTTGTTAGCCAGATCGTTTAGCGACATGCCGGTGACGACGGCCCGCACAATCTCTATTTCAACAGGCGTGATGTTCATCGCCGCTTTGAACTCAGCGGCAAGGTCCGCACGCCAAGAGGTCGTCAGTGTGGATATTTGGCCAAGCGTTTCCTGATTTTCCCCATGAATGCGACGCAGCCCAACGCGGGTGATTTCGTTGCGATCAGCACGGCATATCTCGAATGTCGCGACCATTTGACTGTTCTCAAAACTCTCAAGGGTTGCCAGCGCTTTCTTGAACGAGATAAGTGTTTCAGGTTCAAATAATGCGTGATCAATCGCCTGCGCCTGCCGTGCGCCAAATTGCGTATTTGCAGCGGCATTCGCATAGACGATGTGCCCCCTTGGCGTCACCAACACATGCGGCAAGGTGTCATTTTCCATCGCTTGGACTGAGTGCTTTGGCTTTTTCTGCCGTTTCGCGCTGGCGTGCATCAATGACAATGCGTTTTCGAAGTGTGGCTCCAGCGCGGACAGCGTTAAGGCAACCGTTTCTTCGGTATGCACGTCATCGCTCTCTGGTCGAAAAATCGGATCAGTGCACGCGGCCAGCGCTTCCATGAGCTCGTAAAACCGTTCAGTGCCAATTGCCATTGAGTAGGCAAGTGCGACGATATCTTCCCTCGAAGGGGTTCCGTTGTCATCAAGATTATCAATAGGGCGAGCGTGCATTGAGTTTAATCCTAGTGTCTACAAAACAGCACAAAACAATGCTCAGAGCCAACTAGTAGCAATCGACAAGTATCCGTACAATCGTCAGATTTAACTTATTACGTAAGAATGTTGATTGTATTGATGAGGACACCCTTTGAATCGACAATGTAGCGCTGAGGTTCAGGGTTCTGCCCATGCGAGGCCGTCAGAGGATCGTTGGCTATAATACGCTCGTCAGTGCTATTTTCACGTTCGGGTTGGAAGGTTGGAAAGAGGACAAATTGCGCGGTTGCGGCTTGGTCGCGCTCAGGGTCACCGACCTTCCCAAGGACGAGATTCCATCTGCAGACCCATTGATCGTGGCTGTGCATTTGCCTCCCGCCGAGGTCGGCGAGATGGCCATTAAACACCTTATTTTATGGCCTGCATCTGACTTCTTCCGGCTTTATCCGTGGTCTTCCGATTACTGCAATAACTGGTGTCTCACTAAAGCGCCAAACTCGCCCTAAACCGTTCTCGCGGTATGAGCGCACGTTGGACGATGAGCACGCCGTTCGGTGTTTCCGCTGGCAATGTCAGTTATTGCAAGTTCGCGTTGGCGCCTCGAACGATTATCCCAGCGCGTATCCCGCACCTCGGACCGTTCTGATCGGATCACCGTCTTCGTATAACGTCAGTGCTTTGCGCAGTCGGGCAACGTGAACGTCGACGGTGCGCGTATCCACAAAAACGTCGCATCCCCACACGAGGTCGAGCAATTGGTTGCGGCTGAAAACCCGTCCCGGTCTTTCCATCAGCCTGCTTAGCAATCTAAATTCGGTCGGTCCCAGTTTCAGTTCTTGCATATTGCGACTGACGCGGTGGTTTACGGGATCAAGGACAATATCTTCGAATGTAAGTGTGCTTCCCGCCCCGACGGCGCGTGTACGGCGCAGTTGTGTGCGGGCGCGGGCCATCAGCTCACGGACGGAATATGGCTTTATAACATAGTCATCCGCACCGGTTTCCAGACCGCGCACCGTATCCACTTCTTCTGATCGAGCAGAAAGCATGATGACCGGTATATGGCGGGTGTCTTCGCGTGTCTTGATTTGACGGCACACCTCTATACCGCTGAGTAAGGGCATCATCCAATCAAGGATCACCAGATCAGGCAGCGCCTCGTTAATCATCAAAATGGCCTCTTCGCCATTTTCAGCGCAACGCACTGTGAAACCTTCTGCCTGAAGATTGTAGGTCAAAACCTCGCGTTGGGCCGGTTCGTCCTCGACCAGCAGAATTTGCGCTTGGAGCATTGCCACCAATCAAAACCCTCTTGCAGTGGATGTTTTGTCCGCTTTTGGCCGTGCCTCATCCGGTTTCATTCCAGTAGCCAGATAGATGACCTGTTCTGCGATCGAAGTCACATGGTCCCCCATACGTTCTGTGTTCTTGGAAATAAAGTGCAGGTGCAAACAGGCCGTGATGTTGCGCGGGTCTTCCATCATGAAAGTCAGCAATTCACGAAACAACGCATTATACATCTGATCGACATCGACATCGCGCGCGATGACATCGGCCGCCAGCGCTGCATCACGGTGGATGTAGGCGTCCAGCGCGTCTTTCAGCATCACTTCGACGGCGCGTGTCATCCGGCGCAGGGTTCCAACGCTGTCGCTGATTGGGGCAATGTTTGACAGAACCACGGTTCGCTTGGCCATGTTTTTGGCGTAGTCACCAATTCGTTCAAGATTGCTGCTGATCTTGATCACGCTTAAGATCAGGCGCAAATCAATGGCGGTTGGCGCGCGCAAGGCGATGATCCGTGCCGCACGTTCGTTGATCGTTTCTTCAAGGTGGTCGATTTCTGCATCAGCAGCGCGAACCTGCTGCGCAAGGTCTTCGTCGCGGGTTTCAAGGGCTTTCATACCAAGGCGAATGGCGTTTTCAACAAGGCCGCCCATTTTCATGATCTCCGCTTGAACGCCGTCCAAGTCGGTATCAAAAGCTGAATGAATATGTTCGTTTGTCATCGGTTATCCAATCCTGCCGGTGATGTAGCTTTCAGTTCTCGGGTCACTGGGCGCTGTGAATATCTGACCAGTATCGCCGTATTCCACCAAGCTGCCAAGGTGGAAAAACGCTGTTTTCTGGCTGATCCGTGCGGCCTGTTGCATCGAGTGGGTGACGATCACCACGCAGTAATTCTGGCGCAAATCATCAATCAGCTCTTCGATTTGCGCAGTCGCAATGGGATCAAGCGCAGAACAAGGCTCGTCCATCAACAGTATTTCGGGGGCCGTGGCGATGGCACGTGCAATGCACAAACGTTGCTGTTGCCCGCCTGACAGCCCGGTGCCGGGACTGTCCAAACGATCTTTGACTTCATTCCACAGCGCCGCTTTCCTTAAGGCATTTTCGACGATGTCAGCCATATCAGATTGGTTGCGTGCGAGGCCATGAATTTTCGGGCCGTAGGCTACATTGTCAAAGATGGATTTCGGAAACGGGTTGGGTTTCTGAAACACCATGCCAACCTTGGCACGCAACTGGACGGGGTCGACGTTGCGGTCGTAAATATCTTCATCATCGATGTGGATATCGCCCGTCACCCGACAAATATCGATCGTGTCATTCATCCGGTTCAAACAGCGTAGAAAAGTGGATTTACCACAGCCAGATGGCCCGATAAATGCGGTCACAGTATTGGCGGCGATATCCACCGACACGTCCTTGATTGCGACAACATCGCCATAGCGGACTTGCACATTTTTTGCTGAAATTTTCTGTTGCGTCATGGTTTGGATACCCTCAATCACATTGGTGTCTTTCATTCTTCTGTCCTTCGTTACCAGCGGCGTTCAAATCGGCGGCGCAGTAGGACTGCCGCAATGTTCATGACGGCTAGAAACACCAGCAACGTGATGATCGCCCCTGATGCGCGTTCGGCAAATCCGGGGTCGGCGCGCTGTGTCCAGTTAAAGACCTGCACGGGAAGTGCTGTCGCAGCTTCGCCAAATAACCCAGCGGTTTCACTGTATGGTGCCGGATATTCGCGCACGAAAGCCACCATGCCGATTAGCAACAGCGGTGCAGTTTCCCCCAACGCCTGCGCCAGGCCGATGATGGTTCCCGTCAAAATACCGGGTGCCGCAAGCGGTAGAACGTGGTGGAACACAGATTGCATTTTGCTTGCGCCGACGCCCAATGCGGCATCCCGAATTGACGGTGGCACTGATTTCAGTGCGGCCCGTGTCGATATGATGATCGTCGGCAAAGTCATCAACGTAAGCACCAGCCCGCCAACCAGCGGAGAGGACTGGCGCAAACCGGCAAAATTGATGAAAATAGCTAGTCCCAGAATGCCGAACACAATCGACGGTACAGCGGCGAGATTGCTGATGTTCACTTCTATCAGATCGGACAACCGGTTTTTTGGCGCAAATTCTTCCAGATAGATTGATGCCGCAACGCCGATTGGCAAAGCCAGCACTAAAACAACCAACATCATGTAAAGCGACCCAAGAATTGCCACCCCTAGACCGGCGGCTTCAGGGCGTTGATCGCTGGCGTCTGGTGCTGTCAAAAAATGCCAGTTGAACCGCGTTTCAATCACGCCTGCGTCAGCAAGGCTCTGCGCAATCTGCAGCGCTTCAGGTGATGTGTTTCGGTCCAGACCCGCGCTTTGCATTGTGACACGACCCTTGAAATACCCGTCGATCCGTCCCTCTGCCAGAACATCCAACGTTACGGTGCCGCCAACTAGATCAGGGTTCGCCAGCACATGGTTACGCACGGTTGCGACCGCTTCTTTGCTGATCATTCCAGCAACGTCTTTGTCCGACAAAGATGTCGTGATTTCCTGCTCCGCCAACTTGTTCAGAAGTGCGTCCCGCAGCATAGGCGCGTAACCAAACGTCGTGACCTTGGCCATGACTGCAGGGTCGCGTGTGCCCATAACGTCCAGTTTGGCTTCGGGCAATGCTATTTCAAGCATGATGTAGGTCTGGCGAAACGCGCCAACGCCGCTGGACACAACCGTGGTCAGCAAGACCACCAGCGCCATTGCTGCAATACCGATCGCACACAGCCCATATGTGCGAAACCGCACTTCGGCCGCGTTGCGCCGCGTGGTGCGTTCATCGCGCACCAACAGTGACTGTTTTGACATGGTCATTCGTATTGCTCCCGATATTTGCGCACGACGATCAGGGCCACCACATTCAGTCCCAACGTAAAGGCGAACAGGGTCAGCCCAAGGGCGAACGCAACCAGCGTTTCCGGGCTGGCAAAGTCAGTGTCGCCGGTCAGTTGGCTGACGATCTTGACGGTGATTGTTGTCATGGCCTCGAACGGGTTCATCGACATCCGTGCGGCTGCCCCTGCGCCCAACACCACGATCATAGTCTCGCCAATCGCGCGACTTGCTGCCAACAACACAGCGCCAAC
>CAJXTP010000145.1 GCA_913061335.1 uncultured Loktanella sp. | reverse complement strand
TCTATTCGTCGGCAGCGTCAGATGTGTATAAGAGACAGCTTATGGCCAGGTACCACAATATGCCAGTGGTTGGGCGTCGATCCTGACAGCGATTCTGGGTTGATCCGCTGGATGTTCAACACATTGTTCTACTTGTTCGTGACGTTGGCCGCGCTGTGGGCCATCTTGGCATGACCTTGTCGCCGCGGTTTGCCGTAACCGCACCGCAGATCGCGCAGGTCGTTTCCATATTCTACCAGCGTGTGCGTCAGCACCCAAAACTGGGGCCAATATTTTGCGCCCATGTGATCGATTGGCCAGCGCACGAACAGAAAATCACTTCATTCTGGCGTAACGCAATCCTGATGGAACGCACCTATAGCGGAAACCCGATGCAGGCGCATTTGAATGCAGGAAATGTCCGGTCAGATGATTTCGCCGATTGGTTGGCTGAGTTTGACGTGGTCTTGACCGAGGTGCTACCCGAGGTGCCTGCGCAGGCATGGTCTGCATTGGCGCACCGGATCGGGCAGGGGCTTCGGTTCGGACTTGACGCGCATGACCCATGTAATGGGCGCACAGACATTCCACGCCTCTAAACGCAAAACGCCGCCCCAAGGGACGGCGTTTCGTATAAATAACAGTGGGTTGGCTTAGAAGCCAAGACCAGCGTACTTGTTCTTAAACTTGGAAACGCGACCGCCAGCATCCATAAGACGCGTGCCGCCACCAGTCCATGCAGGGTGCACAGTCGGGTCAACGTCCAACGACATTACGTCGCCTTCTTTGCCCCAAGTGGATTTCATTTTCAAAATCGTTCCATCGGTCATTTTGACATCGATTTCGTGATAATCTGGGTGAATACCTTTTTTCATAACTAGACCCCTTACGCCTTTGGCGCTTTGTAGTTGGTGACTTCAGCGATACGCGCGGATTTACCACGGCGATCACGCAAGTAATACAGCTTGGCGCGACGGACTTTGCCGCGGCGGACTACTGTGATTTCGTCGATGTTGGTGGAGTGCAGCGGGAATACGCGTTCTACGCCTTCGCCAAACGAAATCTTACGCACTGTAAATGAACCAGCAATACCTTTGCCGTTCTTACGCGCGATGCAAACGCCTTCGTAGTTCTGAACACGGCTACGCGTGCCTTCGGTTACTTTGTAACCAACGCGGATGGTATCACCCGCTTTAAAGTCGGGGTGTTTATTCCCCAGCGTAGCAACTTGCTCCGCATCGATCTGTGCAATCAGATTCATCTGATAGCTCCTTGATATAGCACGGGTTTTCCCGAGACTTGTTAGCGTGATTGCAGAGCTTTGTATCGCTATCGGGTCCACATTGTGCCCGCCAAAGATGCCGTCATCGTTTATTCATTGTGGTCGTCCGGCCTGTCTGGTGCATCATATCCCAACGAAGAGACCTGCAATATCCAGCGGTTCCATAGACCAACATCCCGAATCCGCAAGCGGCTAGGATTAGCAGCGTATAGGGGGTTGTGGGGTGTCAGGCAATCCCCCCGATCACTGCAAAAGCAGTGTAATTATCGCATAAGTTTCACATAAGTTTTGCATATGCCGATTTTGAGGATTTCGCTACATCCCAAACCTAGAAGGCTCCGGAATTATCTATGTCTAAAGGTCCACGTACCCACCACCTTTTCGCACAAAACAAAATCAATTAAGTTTGATCTAAAACAATGCAGCACGATCCTAGGATTTATAAAGTAGCTCTGAGGCCGAATATTTTCTTGGAAATGAGTGTCGTTCGCTCTGGTATTTAGAAGGGGAACAGGTGTGGAAATTCTAATTCTATTTGAGACTGTCGAAGGACAGACACGCAAGATTGTTGATCGCGTGGATCAGCAAATTAGAGGGGCAGGTCATGGCGTTCGGCTGTTCAACACGGAGGACCGGTTGGCATCACTATCGTTTGATGGCATCGATAAGGTAATTCTAGCGGCCCCCGTGCATGAACGACGGCACCCGAAAAATTTTGAAGTGTTGATTGGGTCAAGCCTGAGCGACTTCAAGTCTCGTCAGACATTGTTAATCTCAGTCAGCCTTAAGGCAGCTTTTCCTGAAGGTATGGCAGAGGCGCGGGATTACTTGAAAGAGTTGGAGATGCGCACAAATTTTGAACCTGACTTTAGGGCGTTGACCGCAGGCGCAGTCCGTACAAGTAGCTATGGATATTTTGAGAGCCAAGTCATCCAGTTTGTTGTGTTAGATGGGCGCGATGTGGATCTAATCGACGGCGTGCGTGAGTTCACTGATTGGGACAAACTCTATGCTGAAGTGGCGGCGTTCATAGACGCTACGCCGTCGCAAATTGCCGACACTTGAAATTGGTGCACTTATTTCTAGCCGCTTAGCTGTTCTTTGAACCCGCTTCATGCGCATCCCACAAATCTGGTCTGCGGGCTTTCGTGATTTCTTCGCTTTGATCTTGCCGCCACGCAGCGATCTTTTTGTGATTGCCCGACAGCAGCACGTCGGGGATTTCGCGGTCCTGCCACTGCGCGGGTTTGGTGTATTGCGGGTGTTCCAGCAGGCCGTTGGAGAATGATTCCTCGATGGCTGAGTCCGCGTTGCCCAATACGCCCGGCAGCAGGCGTACTGTCGCGTCGATCAAGGCTTGGGCGGCCAGTTCGCCCCCCGTCATTACAAAGTCGCCAAGTGATACTTCTTGGATGCCGAAATGGTCGAGGATGCGTTCATCGACGCCTTCAAATCGGCCACACAGCAGGGTGACCCCGTCGGTGTTTGCAGCCAGCCCGCGCATCATTTCCTGATCCATCGGTTTGCCGCGTGGCGACAGATATAAGATCGGCATCACGCCTTTTGCGCCCGCACGCGCGTCAACGATTGCCGCCTCTAGCACGTCGGCCCGCAGAACCATGCCCGCCCCGCCACCAGCCGGTGTGTCATCGACGTTTTTGTGTTTGCCGACGCCGTAGTCGCGCAAATCAAAGGTTTGCAATTGCCACAGCCCGTCTTTGAGCGCGCGGCCCATCAGGCTTTCGCCTAAGACACCTGGAAAGGCTTGGGGGAACAGCGTGATGATCTGCGCCGTCCAAGCGCCCGCAAGGTCAGGGGAGTCGGTCATCAATTCACGCGGGGTAAATGTGGGCCGGATGGTTTTGCGACCAGTGGATTTGGGTGTGTCTGTCATGTCAGCCCGTTTGCCACAAAATGGAAAGGTTTTCCAACCACCAAGTTTGGCCGACTGCGAAGCGCTGTTTTCTGGTCACCCGTCTACATGCGGTGCAAACCGTTGCAAGATATGAACAGGTGCGTGTACGTGCGCGGGGTTTGATCCTGCTGTTGCTTGTCTTGGACCCGTGGAATGTGCAACGTGGGGCGTATGGATGATGTACTGGCCACCCCTGATTTTGCATTGACTGCGGCCCACTGGGCGCAGGCTGCACCCGCATTGGGGTTCGCCTTGACCGACCACGATTTGCATTTGGTCCGCGCCCGATTATCTGATCCGCATAAACGCGTTGTGGTCTTGGCGCAGGGGCATGGCGATGTGCCTGATTTGATCCTCAAGCATTCATTGGCGGGTCAGCAACAAAAGCACTTTGATAATGGGGTTGCTGCGCATGTCCGTGCCGCCGACGTGTTTGAAGGTGAAGTGGGGCTGCATGTCCCCGCGTTGTTGCATGTTGATCCAGAGGCTCAGTTTCTAGTAATGCAGGCCGCAAATGGCCTGACTGCCCACGATCTGATCGCTGATGATGACACCAATCGCGCCACCGTATTGCAAGCGTGTGGTGCATGGATGGGCCATTGGCATCGTCAAACCTATGAGCGCGACAATCCGATTAATCCTAATACTGTGCAAAAATCGCTACGGGGAATGCGTGACAAGGTCGCGTCTGGTGAGCGCGGCGTTGTCGGGCGGCGTGCGTTTTTGGACTGTGCTGCTGTTGTGGATGACATGGCAGAGGCCGCGCGGGGTCAAGTGACCAAGCTGGCAGCAACCCACGGCGACATGAATTTGCGCAATTTTATCTTGGGATCGCAGGGCACGTATGGCATCGATTTTGGCGCTATTCACACCGCCCCGATTGGCCATGACCTTGCGCGGTTCGTCGCGAATTTCGCAAACTTCTTTTACCCATTGGATGCGGCCGACGGCGATGCGCAGTGGTTAGAGGATGATCTGGATGCGTTCTTTGCTGGATATGGACCTGACGGGCGCAATGATCCGGCGTTTCGGTATTTGCTGCGGATGCAAATCGTCAAAGATTGGGCGAGTATCCCTAAAGATATTGACGCGCGCAATGCATTGCATCGGCACCGCTGGGCAGGCATCCAAATTTTGTCGACGTTTTTGTTTTAACGCGCTTCTGGTGGGTTCACGATGATCCGACCGGCGGAAAGGTCGACTGTCGGCACGATTTCGTGGGTGAACGATAGCAGCATGGTGTCAGACTGGCCTGCCAGTTGGATTTCGAGCACATCGCCGGCGCCGTGGTTTTCGATCGCTTTGACGGTGCCTAGTGTTTCGTTGCCAGTGTCGATGACCGTGAGCCCAACCAGATCAGCGTAGTAGAATTCATCGTCAGGCAGGCTGGGCAGTTTGTCGCGCTGCGCATAAAGCGAGACGTTGCGCAGAGTGTCGGCGTCTTCTTTACTGTCGATGCCTTGGACGCGCGCGGTGAACCCGCCTTTGACCTGACCTGTGAGCACAAGCATCGGGAATACTTTGCCATCCTCGGTCGTTAGAGGCGCGTAATCAGCAATAGCCGCAGGGTCGGCGCAAAACGACTTCAGGCGGACTTCGCCTAAAATCCCAAATGCACCACCGAGGGTGCCAACGATAATCCGGTCAGACATGTGATTGCTCCTGGGCGAAGCGCCAATTCAAGGCGATTTGCAAAATAGCGGGGGGTGCGCGGGCCAGCGATGTGGCCCGCGCAAATTGATCGCTTACTCAGCAGCGGCTTCTTCAGCTGGTGCTTCAACAGGTGCGTTTGCAGCTTCTTCAGCGGCAGCAACTTTCGCTGCTTTTTCTTCTGCACGTGCAGTTGCGGCTTTGCCCGGTGTACCCTTTTTCAGGTTCGAGCGGTCTTTCTTTGGCAGAACGCCAGCAGCTTCCAACATACGTGCAACACGGTCAGTTGGCTGTGCGCCTTTGGACATCCAGTACGCAACGCGTTCCATATCCATTTTCACGCGCTCTTCGGAATCTTTTGGCAGCATTGGTGCATATGTGCCGAGCTTTTCGATGAAACGGCCGTCGCGTGGCATGCGGCTGTCGGCTGCAACGATTGCATAGTGAGGGCGCTTTTTGGAACCGCCACGTGCGAGACGAATTTTCATAGCCATGATAGATAGTCCTTTGTTTTGATGCGTAGGATGGGTTTCAACCCATCATCAAGATTGATGTTGTTTATGGTGTTGGATCACTTCCTGAATAATGAAATTCAGGAATTTCTTGGCAAATTCGGGGTCCAGATGGGCCTGATCTGCAAGGTCGGTCAACCGTGCGATCTGTGCGGCTTCGCGCGACGGATCAGACGGTGGAAGGTCATGGGTTGCTTTGAGCACCCCAACGGCTTGGGTGTGCTTGAACCGCTCGCCCAGCGTATAGACAAGGATCGCGTCGAGCCTGTCGATGCTCTCGCGGTGCTCGGCCAAAATCGCGGCTGCGCGTGTTGCGTCATCGGTCATATGCGAACTCCCTTTGGCACAGGATGGCGGTAAACCAGCGTGGTGTCTGTAGGGGCCTTGGCGTTGATGTCCAGCTTCGCGCCCAGCTTTTCAGCCAGCCGGATCGACCGCGCATTGTCATGTGCGATATAGCTGACAGCCGTTTGCCAGCCCAGCACGTCATAGGCGTGTGTGACGGCCGCATAGGCCGCTTCGGTCGCAATGCCTTTGCCCTCGATTGCCGGATCAAACATCATCCAACCGATTTCGGTTTCTGGCCAATCCGGAGGTGTCCAAGGCCCAACAAGCCCAACGCAGTCGTTGTCGCCGCGCAGTGTCACTGCCCACATGCCGTAGCCAAAGATCTGCCAATGGCCCAGTTCGGACGCGAAGGAACGCCAGGTTTTGCCCAGATCGCCATTGCTGCCAAAAGCACCCGCGCGGTCGGACATCATAAAGTCGTGGAACACCATCCAGTCACCCGGTTCCGGTGCCCGCATCACAAGCCGCGGTGTTTGCAAGGTCATGGTCATGGCGTCACCTGCGCGCGTGCGTCTGCACTGTCATGTGCCAGATGCCGAAAGATGATAGCGGGTTCATTGTCGTGCGTTGTCTCGCGTTCTGAGACTGCGCCAAGCCGTTTGGCCAAAGCGATTGAGCGGGTGTTGGTCGGTGAAATGATCGACACAAGTGGCCCAAGCCCTAAGGTTTCCCCAGCCCACTGCCGCACAGCAAGGCCTGCTTCAAAAGCGTATCCGTGCCCTTCGCCGTTGTCGAACATATGGTAGGCCAGTTCGGGTTCTGGCCAGCCCACGTGGTTCAGAATGCCCATGCGCCCAACGGGTGTGTTGGTGGCCGTGTCTACGATCATAAAGAAGCCGTAACCGTGCATGTGCCAGTGCCCGATGCCTGTCAGAAAGGCAAACCATGCGTCTTGTGCACTGCCATTGCCGCCCAAGAACTCCATACGCGCTGAGTTCACGATGAAATCGGTTTGGGGCGCGAGGTCGCTGGCCACAGGGCCACGCAACGTCAGGCGTTTGGTTGTTATGATCGGCGCGGGCGTCATCATTTCTTTTTACCGAACCCAGACAGGCCAGCCGGAAGGCCCATGCCGCCGCCAAGACCGGGCATGCCCGCTGGCATCTTGCCTTGCATGGCTTTCGCCGCCTCGGCCATTGCTGCTGGATCGTTCATGTCGGGCATCGCACTGCCTTTGCCCATCATCTGTTTCATCGCTTGTTTGAGCATGCCACCTTTGCCCATTTTCTTCATCATGTCGCCCATTTGCCGCTGCTGTTTGACCAGCTTGTTCAGCTCGGACACCTGAAGCCCTGCGCCCGCTGCGATCCGCTTTTTGCGCGAAGCTGCCAGCAGGTCAGGGTTGGCGCGTTCTTTTTTGGTCATCGAATTGATCAGCGCGATTTGGCGTGTCAGGACCTTGTCGTCCATCCCAGCTGCGTCCATCTGCTTTTGCATTTTGCCTGCGCCAGGCAACATGCCCATCATGCCTTCCATGCCGCCCATTTTGATCATCTGCTCGAGCTGCTGTTTCAGATCATTCATGTTGAACCGGCCCTTTTGGAACCGCTTCATCATGCGTTCGGCTTGTTCGGCCTCGATGGTGTCTTGGGCTTTTTCAACAAGCGCGACGATGTCGCCCATGCCGAGGATCCGCCCCGCGATGCGTGATGGTTCGAAGGCTTCGATCGCGTCCATCTTTTCGCCGACGCCAACAAACCGGATAGGTTTACCAGTGATCGCCCGCATAGAAAGCGCTGCACCGCCGCGCCCGTCGCCATCCATTCGTGTCAGGACCTGTCTCTTATACACATCTCCGAGCCCACG